>JAGBXG010000459.1 GCA_017629415.1 Pseudomonadota bacterium
TGACGATTCGTTACTGGGGGCAGTTGGAGCACTGCTGCCGTTCCTCAGTGATATGATTCCGTCTTTGGTCGAACGTGCCCAAACCGAACGCGCTGGATTTTCGCCTATCGGCGCGGTGTATTTTACAACGTCTGTTAAACTCGATCAGACAACAAAAGATTTCCCCCTTCCCGAAGATACCGCAAGCGCAGACTCGTGTTATCAGCTGATTAACGTGGAACCCACCTCTAAACATTACGGCGAACGCGTGCCCGTGTATGTGAATTTCCATCGTACCGCAAACAAAGTTTGGGCTGAAAATACCTTAGTCATGCGTCCCGTGCCCGGTGTTGCCGCCAACCCCGGCGACCGTCATGTGGCCATCGTCGGCGACTGCATCACCTCCAGAACACGTAAACTCAATCAATCCAATAAGCTGCGCCATATCTTGAATAAAACCGCACCCAAAGAAATGATGAACAAACTCGAATTTTATGTCGATCAGGTTCATGCTTTGGATAAAGCCGGTAAACTGGGCATTGAAATCGATCGCATTACTGCCATGACCGGTTATGACATGATGGATGCCGCCGCCGAAATGGACAAGATTGCCGCCGACCTGAAAGGCAAAGGCAGTATTGTCACCGATGAAAACGGATTGGCCGTCGGTACTTGGAACACCAATATCATCAGCTCATACAATGCCAATGTTTTTACCGGTACGTTTAAAACCATCAACTACATTGAAGGCGCATACCCTTATGCCAATGCAGGCGAAGGCGAAATTCGTTTTGATGTCAACGGCAAACTCAAATCCGTCGGTAAAGAAGAAATTGTCACCTATTCGATTGTTGTGCCCAAAACAACCATGCCTTCCAAGGGTTACCCCATTGCCGTTTATGGACATGGAACAGGCGGCAGTGCAAAAACACATTCCGCTTATACGAACAGTGAAGGACTTACTTTGACAAAAGCTGGCGTGCCAATGGCCATGATTGGCTTTGATGCCTGCTTGCATGCAGACCGTGCAGGCGGCGCTTCGCCGTCTATGGCAGATATGGTCATGATGGTTTTGAACGATCCCGTTGTCATTCGCGAAAGCTGGCGTCAAACTGTTGCCGATATGCTCGTTCTCTATGACATTATCGGACGCGGTGAACTGAAATTGCCCTCCCCCATCAAGGGCGGTAAACCGATTACATTCGATCCCAGCTACGGCCTTTACATGGGACATAGCCAAGGTTCGCAAGAAGCCGGCCTGCTCTTGGGTCTGACCGGTGATATCAAAAATGCCTTCCTGTCCGCAGGCGGCGGCGGTATCCTGCTCAGCTTTGTCGATCTTCGCCCTGACTTGAGCAATGTAGCAGTCATCGGCGACATCTTGAAAAATAAAACTGCCGCTGACATTTTGGGATACGTCCTGGGATTGAATGACGGCGATATCAGTTATGACACCTTTATCACCACACAAATCGTCCAGCCTTTGCTCGATCCGATCGATCCTCTGAACTATACGCGTCGGTTCATCCAAGAACCTAAAACCGGTATGACCCCGAAAAACATTGTTCAAACCATTGGGCTCGGTGATCAAAGCACACCACAAGCCGCTCAGTTTGCCATGATTTCTTCAATTGGCTTGCCCACCATCGGCGAAATGTTCACCGATCCTGTTCCCGATCCCATGCGTATTGCCGGCCTCGATATTCCGCAAAAAGCTCCGGCTTCGAAAAACGTCACCACATCGACAGGCAAAGTCACAGCAGGTGCCCTGCAGTTCAATTATACCGGCAATGATAATCCACACTTTGTCATTTACCGTATGAACAGCGCCAAACAATCCTACATTGAATTCTTCCGCACAGCCTTGGAAGGTAAACCTCAAATCATCATCGATGGTTCTCAAGAAGGTGAAAATTAGGAAAATACGTACGCAAAGTTCTCTTGGGGCTTTGCCCCAAACCTCGCCCCTTGAAATCTACCCTTGGGACTCACGTCTGATGTAGGTCTGGCGAACACTAAACGCTAACGTTCAGGGGCGGAATGAACCCCTGTAGCTCATTCCACTCCCTGTCGCCCACGACTTCGTATAAGTTGCAGCTTTGCGTACTCCCTATGAAAAGCCCCATGCATTGTTCAGAGACTTCTAAAGGATAACAAACCATGAAATTTAAAATTTGGCGTCAGGCCGATGCTCAGGCTAAAGGCCATTTTGAAACTCATGAACTCCAAATTGATCCCAGTGCATCTTTGCTCGAAAGCTTGGATGCCATCAACGAATCGCTTGTCAAAGTGGGTAAAACACCCATCGCCTTTGATTCCGATTGCCGCGAAGGCATTTGCGGTGCCTGCGGGCTCGTCGTTGACGGCGTGCCCCATGGCCATGTCCCCGGTACAACAACTTGTCAGCTTCACATGCATCACTTTGCCGGACATGATGAAGTCATTATCGAACCATTCAGAGCCAAAACTTTGCCCATCATCAAAGATTGCATGGTCGATAAATCTGCCCTCGAACGCGTGGCCAAAGCAGGCGGTTATGTTACCGTCAAAACCGGACAACAACCGGAAGCACACACCACTCTCATCCCCAAAATAAAGGCTGATGAAGCTTTCAGCTATGCCGCATGTATTGGCTGCGGTGCCTGTGTCGCCGCATGCTCCAACGGTGCCGCACACCTTTATACAGGCGCTAAAATAGCCCAGCTTCTGGCATTGCCCCAAGGGCATCCCGAACGCAGCATACGTGCCAAAGCCATGGTTTCACAGCTTCAAAAAGAAGGGTTCGGCGGATGCTCAAACGAAGGTGAATGCGAAGCCGTTTGCCCAAAACAAATCAAAACTGGAGCCATTGCTGCCATCAATCGAGAATATATCCGATCGATTTTCGTGAAATGATAACACTGCGCCATATCGCAAGTACCAAGGGGCTCCGCCCCTCACGGTGTACGCAAAAGTTCTTTTGGGGCTTGAGCCCCAAACCCCGCCAATGGGCTGAGCCCCTTGGAACCTGCAATGGATTTGACGTTTTTGTGAATGAGCCGGGTACTGATAACACTCGTTTTATGGAAAAATGGGGACCCGCTCCCCCATTTTTCGTCCCCGCGACATACCACTTCGTAAGTCTTTTGTGACTTTGCGTATGCCGTGCTCCGCCCCTTGGTAGGCTCAAGCCAAAGCCCCATCAAAACTTTGCATGCCATAAGCCCTTTACACCAGTAAAAAAAATTGCTTATCCGCAGGAGATTGACTAGAACGTTTCAGGCTCTTTTTGCTTTCGATGGGAGATTTGTCAGCTATGAAACGTTCCGCACTGTTTTGTCTTGCTCTTTTGCCCTTGTTTTTCCATGGCTGCAACAGTCATGAGGACTACATTTATACATGCGGCAATGGCGTATTGGATGCCGATGAAGTATGCGATGGTGCATATATTTCATCCCTTGCCAATGTTATGTGTACAAACGGTGCAGCACCAGATATGAATCGTGTCACATGCACTTCAAATTGCACGCTGGATACCACTTGGGCATGTTTTTCAACCATAACAACATGCGGCAACGGCAAACTCGACGGAAAAGAACAGTGCGACGGCCTGAATATGCCCGAAGTTACGGCCAACTGTGCCAACCCCGATATGTCCAAACTCTCATGTGTCAACTGCCAGCTGCATGACAGTGGCGTATGTACGCCTGAGAATGTACAGCAGCCTCCCACAGGGAATGTGCAGCAGCCAGAAACATGGATTCCCGCCACTTGCGGCAATGGACAACTTGATATCGGCGAATGGTGTGATGGAAACCAAATTGCAGATGCTGCCAAAATTTGTCCAGAAAACATGGCCCTTAAAGCCAATCCTGTCTTTAAATGCCTGAATTCATGCCGTATGGTCGATGTCCGCGATGCCTGCGAATATCGTGCAGCCGCCTACTGCGGCGACGGAATCCGCTCCAACGACGAACAATGCGATAAAACTGATTTCAATACATCCCTGCTCGCTCAGCTCACTTGCGGATCGGACGAAAATCAATACCTCGACAGAGTCGCTTGCACAGATACGTGTGAAATCGACGCATCTGATGTCTGCGTCCCCAAAGTCCGATACGACGTCGGTGTGCTGATCAGTGAAGTCGTACCGCATCTCCAAGTCACTCAAGAAAATATGTCTATCGATGGGCTGGCTTTTGAGCTGACCAACATGAGTACCGAAAATTACGATCTTTCATCGTGCTCTTTAGCGCTGATTGCTGAAACCGGCATTCAAAAAAAATATCCACTCGCCGATCTCCAAGTCTCCAGCCTCGAAGCTTATGAATCTGTCGTCATCTGCTCTTATGACAAGACCGAAGATATTTACGCAGGCGCCTGTGATGCCGTCATTTCCTCTGATATTATGCAAGAACACTTGACGCATACCGCTTATGTCGGTGTCGTCTGCGGTGACGACAATACGATCGTCGATTTGTTCAACTACAACTCATTTATCGCAGCAATTCAATACGGCGGTGTCGATTTCGTACGTCTCTGCGATGCCGAACCTGTCACAGAATCCCAAAATGCTTTGCTTGGCAATGCTTGGTTTATCGATTCAACAACTTCACTTGCCCCAAGTTATGGTCTGGGCAGCCATTGCGATAATCTCGATTCTGGCGTTGCCAGCTGCACTTTCACAGTCAATCGCACAACCCTCGAAAATCGCGGTCAAACCGTTGAACTTGCCCTCGAAATCAAAATTCCAGGCCAAAGTGACAAAACCAACAAAACTGATGTGAGCACAGGAACGCAAATTCAATTTATTACGGGCTCGCTCAATGACGGCAAAGTCCGTAAAGAAATCATCCACATGACACCTGTGCACCCCGATACCGCATGGACTCACGAAGATGGCATCGATCGTTATATCGGCACCCTCCGAAATTGGGACACCTATGAAGGATTTTTAGAATACGAAACCGGCACTTACGTCCTCGATGCTTCCATCAGCTTTGATAGCGGCAAAACTCAAGTCTTTTGCGGTCCCAAAGGTCTCGTTCGAAATTACGAAGCTTATGCCGCCAGCGAACGTAATACACTTGTCGTCAGCTATAACGACAATGGCGGCATTTGCGGCGATGGGATCATTACCGCCAGTGAACTTTGTGAAGGCACCACATTCCGCGACGAAGTCATGGAGTGTGAAAATGCCAATGAAGTCGTCGTCAGCCCAGAAAAAGTCAAATGCAGCAACTGCACCATGGTCAGCACGGCTCAAGCTTGTGCTCAAAAACCAACCTCATGCGGCAACAATATCACCGAATCGCCTGAACTCTGCGATGGTGCAGATATACCAGCAACATTAAAAATATGTCCTGCCGGCATGGTGGAACGGCTTGCACCTGTCTGGACATGCCGCGACACTTGCACAGGCATTGTCACAGCCGAAGCGTGTGAACAAGCTTGCGGCAACGGCCGCCTCGATACGGCTGACGGCGAAATTTGCGATGCTTCCCTCTACGATCATGTGGCCGCCTCTGCTGACTGCCATGAAACAGCAACATATGATGAAAACCGCGCTGCATGCAGTGCCACTTGTATGCATGAAACTGCCGCTTGCGTCCCCAACACTCATCTCACCATCGATGAATTCATCGTTCAAACCCACAATAACACCCCCAATGCCGTCGCTTTTGCTCTCAAATATCGCGGCACATCACCGCTTGATGTCACACATTGCACGGTATCTTTGATCGATGCCAACAACAAAATTATCGCAACACCTGGCTATGCCTTGGGATACTTCGATTTTGCCACCATGATGCAGGCCACAGAAACACCGGTTTACCTGGATCCCTGCAAGCCATTTGTCATTTGCAGTGAACCTGCCGCCACACAAGCCGAATACAAAAATGTCTTCAACGGTGCCTGTGATGCCCACCTGACACTTGTTGACACGTCAACATCTGTGACCAATCCCTTCATTGAATACGCCGATAAAATTGCCCATATTCAGCTGACATGCGGCGGCGAATTTATCGATTTCTTCGATTACAAGGGATTCATTTCGGCCATGAACAATGGCTTCACACACGGCAAACTCAAAGCTTCCGACAATCGTCCTTGGCCCAATCGCATGACAACCGACCTTGAAAAACGCATGGATTTAGACAAAAACTTTGATTTATCCTCGTTTGCCTCCGAATCTTGCGAATAATCATGCGCCTTTTTTGAGCCAGGCTATCGGCTACGCCGATACGCCCGGCCACCGCGCTGCTATTGGCTACAGCCAATACGCAGCGCGTTTTTTTTGCTCATGAATGACGCACGTTCCTCGTCAGATGCAACGGAAAAGCGGAATGAGATACAGGACGTTAATCTATTGTGAGTTCCAAGGGGCTCAGCCCCTTGACAAAGTTTGAAACGGAACCCCCAAAAACTGGTTTGTCCCACACAAGAACTTGTTAATAGATTAAAAATTCGCGGCGAACATCGCGCCACGAAGCAGATTCAGCCTCAAAAGCCTCCACAATATGATAAGGATTTTCTCTAGATTCAATGGCATGACGAACTCGTTCATTCCCAAACAACAGATCAATCGCTAACCGATCGTTGACAAATTCATAAGTCTCCGTTCGCCAGGCAAATTCTTGATGCAGCCCATGAATCACAGAAATCACGGCAACCCCTGTTAAAAGCGGTTTGAAAATTTTCCGGTCTGTCACATGCATCTGGAAACCATGACAAACATGGTGAGCATGTTTTTGGAACATGGGTTTAAAATCTAAAGGTCGGAATATCACGCCAGGCAATGCAAGCAATTTCAAAGCCTCATGAGTGGCCCGAACATCCATCCAAGGTGCACCAAAAATTTCGAAGGGACGTGTTGTCCCGCGTCCTTCCGAAAGATTTGTCCCTTCAATCAAACACATCCCCGGATAAACAACGGCGGTATCTAATGTCGGCATATTGGGAGAAGGCATCGCCCATAAACACCCTGTATCATCATAATACATGCCGCGTTCATAACCTTCCATTTGACATATATGCAGCTTGTCGAGATGAGGTGTATGCTCCGTCGTACACCACATCAAAATCAATTCCCCAATGGTCATGCCATGACGCGTCATTCCGGAACGTTCTCCAACAAAAGAATGAAATTCCGGTTCAATTAAGTTGCCTTCAAGAGTTTCGGCATTAATCGGATTGGGACGATCGACAACATAAACATCCATGCCGCACTTTAAAGCTGCCTGCGCTAAAAATAAGGCTGTATAAGCAAACGTGTAATAACGCGCACCGACATCTTGAACATCAATCACCACGGCATCAAGATCCGTCATCAACGCATTGTCTGGAGTCAGCGTATCAAGGCTGTGACCATATAAACTGACAATATCTTGGCCCACGATATCATCAAATCCATGATCTACGCCTTCCATGTCTTGAGCAGCCCCCCACAAACCATGTTCAGGCGCAAATATGCGCACGGGATAAATGCCAGCTTGACGCAAAGCAAAGATCAAATGTTCTCCCTGTGCAGTGACACTTGCCGCATGCGCCAATACTGCAACGCGTTGACGGCGTAACAATGCCAGAATATTTTCAGACGACAATAATGTTTCTAATCCCGTTTTCATAACATTCCCTAATATTCATTCCGGGGCGTTACCACATAGCCCCTAAGCGATGATCACCTTTGTAGCACACCCCACCATTCTCCCAATTTTTACAGGAATATCTCGAAAATGATGGAGATCATTGAATGGCATCTAGAAAACTTCAAAAAGGCCAAAAAAAAAGCACCCAAAGGTGCTTTCTTATCAAAAATCTTATCAAGATTAAGCTGCCGGAGCAACAGGAGCGGCTGCCGGAGCAACAGGAGCGGCTGCCGGAGCAACAGGAGCGGCTGCCGGAGCAACAGGAGCGGCTGCCGGAGCAACAGGAGCGGCTGCCGGAGCA
>JAGBXG010000460.1 GCA_017629415.1 Pseudomonadota bacterium
GTTGTTCTGCGGTCATTTCGCTGTAATTAGGCCATTCTGGTGGAGCTGAAATTTCGCTGGAAATATGTACCGGCAATGCGGGGTTGATGAGGCTGGGATCTGTTTGGCCGTCACAGCCTTTGAGCGTATCACCGACATAGAACATGCCGCCATGGATGGTGATGCCGCCGATATTTACGGTGGTACCAGGTTCTTGCCACATGCCTGAAGCCGGTGCATCAAAGTCTTCATACACCGGATGCGGTTTTCGCGTACTGTGTATGGTGGACAGACGGAGATTCGTACTTAATTCTTCAGACAGCTGAATCGGCGATTTTGATGTACGCCCTCTTAAAAGTTCAGAATCATCTGTTTGGATCAAGTCTTGGCCGACGCGGTCTTCTTCGATTTCTTGCTTGCGTTTGATGTAATGGGCAATACTTGAAGACGCGAGTGATGTGATAATCGGGAGAAGTTGTGCTGGGAGCATGAGTGAAACCGAAAGCAAGGCAGTTGACGTTGTGATGTGTTGGCTTGTATGTCATTTCAAGCCAATCCTTTTTATCATTATATATATCACTCTTGCCAAAAAGGCGCACTCTAGGTATTAAACGCGCGTTTTTTTGCGATATTTCGCATTTCATATCACTTTTTTTGGAGGTATCCCATGATTAACGATTTATTGTCTGAACTGAAATCTGGCTATGAGCAAGCGATTGTCGCCCTTAGACGAGATGCCGCCAAAATCCGCACGGGTCGTGCCAATCCCAACATTCTCGACAGTCTTCGCGTCGATTATTACGGCACTCCCACCCCCGTTATGCAGATTGCTGCCGTCAAAGTTGCAGATGCTCGCATGATTACGATTCAGCCTTGGGAAAAGAACATGATCAATGCGATTGAAAAGGCGATTATGTCTTCAGATTTGGGCTTGAATCCCTCGAATGACGGTTCGTTGATTCGTCTTCCGGTGCCTGCATTGACAGGTGAACGCCGCAAGGAATTCACAAAGCAGGTCAAGGACATGGGCGAAAAATCCAAAATTGCGATCCGCAATCAACGCCGCGACATGAACGATATGCTGAAATCGATTCAGAAAGACGGCGACATCACCGAAGATGAATTGAAGAAGGCTCTGACGAAAGTTCAGGAACTGACGGACGAATTTTCAAAGAAAATCGACGAAGTCGTTGCTGAAAAAGAAAAAGAAATTATGGAATAAGATGCATTTGGGGAAGGGGGCTTTGGCCCCCTTCGTCGCTATGGCTTCGCCATACGCGCCTACCCCTTTTTTGTCGCTATGGCTTCGCCATACGCGCCAATATGTGACGCCGCTATCGCATGCGCGATACGCGGCGTTTTTCGTTTTTGGTGGGGCGCTGCCCCATACCACGCCAAAGAGGCTGATCCCCTTTGGAATCCCACCATATGGAGCGTTTGGATGTTTGATATAAAACATGAATTTTTGTGTTATGATGAATAAGTTGAAGTTTTAGGCAATTCATTGCCATATAAGGAGTCCACATGAGATCACACAGCCAAACCTTGGAAGCCATTCACGCCTTTGTCGAACGTTGGAAA
>JAGBXG010000056.1 GCA_017629415.1 Pseudomonadota bacterium
ATGTCTGAGCGACGTTCCGGAGCCATGCCGCCAATGCCGCCAATTTGAATGGCAATAGAACCGAAATTGGCAAATCCACAGAGGGCATAAGTCGAAATGACAATACTGCGATAAGACAATTGATCCACCACTTGAGCCAAATGGAGGTAGGCGACGAATTCGTTGACGGCTGTTTTCTCACCCAGCAGCTGACCAACCAGGAAACAATCGCTCAAAGGCACCCCCATGAGGAAGGCAAACGGGAAAAACAGCCATCCCAAAATGGTTTCAAGGGTCAATAACGACCAGAGGGATTTCTTTTCCATGGGAACGGCATTCCCAGCAGCATTTGGGACTGGGGCTGCACTCAATACGGCATCATAAAGTTTTTCTGTTCTATCGATTTTTGCGCCTTGTTCGCTGGGCAATGTCTTGAGGCTGTCATCTACTGTGATATTTTTGAGTTCAGCATATTTGAGCAAGGCTCCGTGCGTGCAGGCAATCGTGTCTGATTTAGAATAAGGATTGGCACATTTTTCATCAAGTTCGCCGCCAGCTTGTACGACGTATGCCGAAACATGTTCATAAGTATTGGCATTGACAACACGGCTCGGTAATCCCAAAACAAAGTTAATCAGGGCAATGATTGAAATAAAGGCCAACAGCATCGCGCCAACATTGATAGCCAGCTGCATACCTTCGCTTGCACCACGCGCCGCGGCATCAATCACATTGGCATCCGTTTTGGGCATATCGAGTTCGACTTTGCCCATCGTCTCTGATTTTTCAGTCTCGGGCATCATCAGTTTTGCCACGACAAGCGATGCCGGCGCACTCATGACACTGGCTGCAATCAAATGGCCTGCAATATCGGGGAAAAATGGCTGCAACATACCCACGTAAGCTGCCATGGTACCGCCAGCTACCGTTGCCATGCCCCCTGTCATCACGGCAAAAAGTTCGGATTGGGTCATCTTGGCGACATACGGTTTGACGACAAGAGGAGCTTCCGTCATGCCCACAAAGATATTGGCCACCGAAGAAAGAGATTCAGAACCGGATGTTCCCATGAATTTCATCATGAAAACTGCCATACCTTTGACGATCCACTGCATGACACCAAAATAATAAAGCACCGTCATGAGTGAACTGAAAAAGATAATCGGCGGCAAAATACTCATCGCGGTATGAATATGCGCAGATTCAATTTGTCCCGTCACAAAGCTGGCAAATAAAAACTCGGTTCCAGCGCTGGTAAACCCAAGCAAAATGGTAAAGGCATCATTCAGCCACGAGAAGATCGCCTTTCCAGGCGTAGTCCATAAAATAAAGATGGCAAAAACAAGTTGTAAAGCCGTACCTACTGCGACAAGCTTCCAAAGCACTCGCTTCTTGTTATTGCTCATTAAAAAAGCAATACCGATAAACCCAAATATCCCCACAATACTCATGATACGACTGAAAATACTCGTATCGTCATTTTGTTTTTTTTGCTCAATCAGAGATGTGACGGCTTTAACCCCTTTTGCCGCAGGAACTTCGGCAGGTGCTGCTGCTGCCGCAGGAACTTCGGCAGGTGCTGCTGTTGCCGCAGGAACTTCGGCAGGTGCTGCAGCTACCGCAGGAACTTCGGCAGGTGCTGCAGCTACCGCAGGAACTTCGGCAGGTGCTGCGGCTACCGCAGGAACTTCGGCTGGTGCTGTGGCCACTGCAGGAACTTCGGCGACAGCAGGCGTAGTTGCATCTTGTGCACTTACAGAGGGGGTATCTTTGACAACAGCCCCTAAAATAATGACAAAAAGCCCAAAGGCCATGACCAGCCACGCCAGCATTTTGCCGAGGTTTTTTGGGAAAACGCCGGAAAACTCTTTTGCAGAGGTTTTAGGAAACAGCGAATAACTCATAACTCTCCTTATCGATAACGAGAAATAAAACACAAGAGCAGGCTTATTTTACTCGGGGATCTCCATTCACAAAAACAAAAAAAATCCCCTGAAATTCAGGGGATTTGATTTAAATGCGAAGTTTTAAGAATTAACCGGCGACTTTTTTATTGAAGTCTTCGATCATCTTATCCCATTCGGGGACATAGGAGCGCATGAGTTCCCAGAAGGACTGATCACGGCGTGCCACGAAAGCTTCGATATCGATACCTTGCTGTTCGCACCAGGTGAAGTAACCGAGATTGAAGACGCGTTCGCGATCGCGTTGGTTGAGTTCGATGATGTTATCGACGTTGAGGCCGAGGGTGTACTGACCGAAGGTTTCGGCGGCATCGAGGCTGTCGAATTTGCCGTTGAAATCGCGGCTCAAGCAGAGATCTTTTTCGGAACCGTACATACGGGCACCGTCGGTGGCAACGGTCATGACGACATCGTCTTTGCCGAGGTTCATGTATTTGGCCATCTTGATGGCGGACAAAATGTTGGCGATGGACGAGAGACCGAGATATTTGAAGAGTTCGACGAGTTCGGCTTTGACGCCACGGCGGTTGATGAGGAAATCGCGGCCAGCTTCGGTGTTATAAAGTGCGAAGGTGTGGTCGGAAGCCTTGTCGGTGATGCCGAGGACGAAGTCTGTGTTCATCACGTTGTGGATCAAAGGCACGTGTTTGTCACCAATACCCTGGATGTTGTGATCGCCGAAACCATTATAAAGGAGGGTCGGACATTCGAGAGCTTCGACTGCGACGGTTTTGGAGCCGTGTTTTTCCTTGAGGTAGTCGCCGGCACCAATGGTACCAGCCGAACCTGTGGCGGAAACGAAAGCGCGGAGTTTGGCATTCTTGTTGGCTTTCTTGTATTCGCAGAAAACTTTGTCAAGGGCAGCACCTGTGCAGAAATAGTGTGCAAGGTGGTTGTTGAATTCGGCGAACTGATTGAGGATGAAGTTGGTGGGATCCTTGGCCAGTTCATTGCACTTGTCGTAGATTTCCTTGACGTTGGATTCGCAGCCATAGGTGGCGATAATGTCTTCTTCGGGGTTGATCGTCCATTCGCGGAGCCAGTTGAAGCGTTCAGCGCTCATACGTTCGGGCAGAATGGCAACGCCACGGCAGTCCATGAGACGGCTGATGGCAACGCCGCCACGGCAATAGTTACCGGTGGACGGCCAAACAGCGCGGTGCTTGGTGGGGTTGAAGGCACCGAGGATAACGCGCGGAGCCAAGCAGGCATAAGCAGCAAGAACTTTATGGGAGCCGATCATCGGAGCCAAGCAGCCGACCATGGTGATGACGGTGGCATCAATACCGGTGACTTCTTTGGTCAGAACGAGGTGAACAGGCACTTCGACGATGCCTTTGCGGTCTTCGCTGTTGTACCAGTGCACGCGATACAGGTTGAGGGGATCCGGAGCATCGGGATCGACATCAGCAAGTCTGGCCTTGATATCAGCAGGGATCTTGGAAGGATCGGCGAGCTGAGCGAACGTCGGAAGAGAGATCTTGCGTTCTTTAAAACGGGCAACGGTGTCGCTGAGGGTGGCGGCATCAGAAATCTTTGTGGTCAGGCCAAGTCTTTCGAGAATTTTTTCCATTTTCTGCTTCTTCTAAAAAAAGACGGTTATTAAAATGCCCAAATTTTGAGCTGAAATATTTGAAAATTTTATGTGGGGTTTATGTGGGAATCCGCCCCACACCCCGCCAAGGGGCTGAGCCCCTTGGAACCCACGATGGAACTTACGTTTTTGTAAGTTTAGCGTGTGCTGAATGCTGACGCTTTAGGGCGAAATGGAACCTTGTATTCCATTCCGCTTGGGTAAGCTTAACCATTCGTGGATGCTAATGTTTTGTGACAGCCCCCAAGAAAAGCGCATTAGATTTCGGGGTATTTGAGCATTTCTTCCCAAAGTCTGTTGGCTTCTTTCTGAGCTTCGGCGCGGATTTCGTCGATATCGCCGTTCACGAGTTTGCCGTCACGGACGACGACTTTGCCATCGACGACGGTGTGTTTGACAACGCCCTTATCATCGACGATGCGGAGGTCAGCAACGGTGGTCTTGATAGAACGGCGGCAATTTTCAACGGTGGTGAGCGGACCAAATTCGGCATCGAAGAAGTCGCTCATGAGGCGCCATCCGCTGTACAGACGGTGATCGATATTGATGGCATCGTCGCCCTGGTTGGTGGCTTCGGTGCGACCAAAATCGCGTTCCACTTCCATGTCACCGCTCCAGCCGTCGACGCCGAGGGCAACTTTCTGGGCATAACGGAGGCTGAACGGCCAGCCGACAGCATTGCCGTGGTTCGAACGCGGATTCTGGACGAACCACACGCCTTTATCGGCGGCATGACGCGTTTCTTCGGGGGACATGTGGATGCAGTGAACGAAAATGGACTGCGGCACGAGTGCGCCGAGTTTTTCGATGCGATCCATCGGGGATTTGTAGCCGCGTTCTTCGGCATCGATGACATCGCCGGAGCCTTCGGCAACGTGGACATGGAGGCCAACGCCAAGTTCGCGTGCGCAATCGCCGGCATATTTGATCGTTTCGTCATTGCAGGTGAACTGTGCATGCAAGCCGACCATACCTTTGACGAGCGGATTTTTGTTGGCTTTGATGAAGCGGACGCATTCATCGATACCGCGTTTACCTTCGTCGGTGACGACGGCTTCGTTACGGTCTGTGGCACCGTAGGTCAGGATACCGCGAGCACCGAATTCGGCGAAAGCATCGGCGAGCGTATCGAGTGAACCTTCGATGTAGTTGGGGGATTCGTGGTGATCGACGATGGAAGTCGTACCGCGAAGGAGGCATTCGGCGACATAAACGCGAGCACTGGCGCGCAAAATGTCTTTATCGATGGCACGGTCGAGGCGCCACCAAATGCGTTCCAAAATCTGGAGGAAGTTTTCGGGTTTGTGTTCGGGCGCGGGCATGCCGTAGGGGCAAAGTGCGCTGTAAAGGTGGGTATGCGAGCAAACCCAACCGGGCAGAATTTCACAATCTTTGGCATCGAGGACTTCTGCGCCATCGCAGGCGGGAGCGCTCGAAGCGGCACCAAAGAACACGACCTTGCCGTCTTCACACAGGGCAACATTACCACGCTTGTCGGGACCGATTTTCAACATGTTTGATTTCTCCTAAAACCAGTTAAAGGATAAACGAAAATGGGAATTCAGCCCTGACCACCGTCAAAGCTCGCCCTTTTACCAAAATATATTGCAGATTCGTCTATGCCGGCTTTGCCGCCATACGAACGGATTATTTAAATTTTTTTGTCCGTCTATGCCGGCTTTGCCGTCATACGCCGGACTTGCCTTCGCTATGCCGGCTTTGCCGTCATACGCTCGGCTTTAAAATGCTTCTCATGGTTGTTGGCATTAGAACGGCCAATCACCATCATCGATACCGGAGGCAAAGGATTCGGCTGCCGGCTCAGAAGCTGGGGCTGCCGGTGCAGAAGTCTGACCGCCATAACCACCGCCGTAGCTGTTGCCGCCGCCATAGGACGGAGAATCATACTGCGCAACATTAAAATTGCCGCCAGCATTGCCGGCATTATCATTTTTACCAAGACTCTGAACGGTATTCGCAATAACTTCTGCGGTATTGACTTTGACGCCGTCTTTATTTTCATACGAACCGTAGGTCATGCGCCCTTCGACGTAAACCAACGAGCCTTTGCGCATATAATTGCGGCAGAACTGGGCTTGTTTGTCAAAGCAGACGACTGTATGCCATTCGGTTTTTCTCGATTCACCAAAACCGGAATCCGTCGCCATTCTGAAACGACAAACTTCCTTACCTTGCGGTGTTGTACGACATTCGGGATCAATGCCAAGGCGACCAACGAGAATGATTTTATTGACCATGAAAGACACCTCCTAAATTAGGGGAAAAAAGGCGACACTTGGTATCACTTTTTAGCTGTAAAGACTATGCTTTAATGTAGAAATTCCATTATTTTTGGCTGGCTTTAAATTTTCTGCATGTAGGTGTGTGTGGTTTGTATTTTGTGCAATATCTATGCTGGGGGTTGCCAGGTTAAGCGATTGGGGTTGAAGTCATGTGACGAGGGGGGAGCGGCGTATTGGCGCAGCCAATAGCCGCGCGGGGGGAATCTTCCCCCCGTTCCATAAAAAAAGCCGCGTTAAAACGCGGCTTTGATGCGGATTTTTTCGGGTATCAGAATTCGAGGCCGATCCCGATATGGAACGTGGCTTTTTCGGTGAGGTCGAGTGCGCCGCCTGCGCCGAAGTTGTCGAGCTGGACGTACATATATTCGGCGAAGATATAGGAGTTATTGATGCCCCATTCGACATCGAAGGATTTTTCCATTTCATCAGCGAGCCAGTCGAGAACGAAGGCGACACCGGCGACAACGTGGAATCCGAATGTGCCACCGTAGCCTTCTGAACCGTCGTCTGAAACGGCGATTGAATCGGAGCCATCGACGACCCACCATACGGAATAATCGAAACCGGCTTTAACGTAGATGGTGAAAGGGAATTCAAATTCAGTCCAGAGCCAGTCGAATCGGTAGACGAGCGACAGGCGAAGCGGGAGCCAGTGAAGTTCTGTGGCGTCGACAGATTGTTCGCCGGATTCTTCGAGGCTTTTGCCGGTGACTGAGCCGTAGCCGAGATGGAATCCCAGGCCGAGGCTGCCGATGCCGCGATAGAATTGCCAGTCGTATTCACCTTCAATGATGTATCCGGTATTTTCGCCGAAATGCGAAGTGAATGCGCCACCGAGATTATCGGGGGAGTAGGGACCGGCTTTGAACTCGACCATCATATTGACGGGGGATTCGGCGTGTGCGGTTTCGGGTGCGGCAAGGAATCCGCCGGTTGCGATGGCTGCGGCCAGTAAGGGAGCGGCAGCTTTGTGGATTTGGAAACGACGTCGGCATTTGCGGAAGATGGCAAAGCCGATGGCGGCGGCAAAGAGTGTCAGGATGGACCAAAGCACGATGGGAGCCTTTAATTGTAAGTATGCGAAACCGTAGGCCGGCCACAGCAAAACTCGCGTGATCGCGCGAGCAGTGTCATGTTGCCCGATGAAATGCGCAATAGGGGGACTGAGTTCGTAATAAGTTTCGACAAATTTGGTGCCTGCTTCGGATTGGAGCAGGACATCGTCGCGGAATTGTCGGAGTACGGCCACATGTGGTTCTTGTGTTGAACCGTAAGCCGCCGTGGCAATGAAGCAGAAACCACCGTCGACATCGGCATTTTCTTCGCGATAAGAATCCCAGAAGTCTTTGGAAGCCTTTGTTTCTGCGGTAACGACTTCGCCGATGAGGCTTTCATTGCCGTTTGAGTTTACAGCTGTGACACCGATCATATAAGTTTTATCGGCGGATATTTTATCTTTAAGCGTGGTTGATGTTGAGGATGCCGTTGCGGTGTTTGCCCCTTCTACATCTTCAGGGTATGCACCGGATGTAATGAGTGCGCCTTCTGTTCCGTAATAGATTTTGTACGATGCAACATCGGGAACAGCTGTCCAGTTCAGTTTGATGGAGGTTCCGCCTGCGCTGGCTGTGACACCTGTGGGGGCGTCAGGTCGTTCGGTGCGGAAATCAATGGCATAAGAAACCGTATAAGTGTTTTCGACATTCAGCGAATCCACTTCGCTGACAATCAGATGAATGTATGAAGTGGCATTCATATTTTCGCATTCATCTGCCGATGTTGCGGAACTCAATTCTGCAACGGGACGGCGAATTTCGATGGGTGAACTGGTCGCCGTCAATTTCTGGTTATTGGCGATATTGAGGCATGATTCGTTAGGGTCTTCGTCGAGCATGGTTTTGGAGCAAGACTCATTCCCTTTGGCAAACTTAATGGAATACAGGGCATCGTCGGCGATTTCGGCATCAGAAGCTAAAGTAAACAGGAAGCTGACATCGCCGGTACTGATATCAAAGAGGCTTCGGCAGCGTCCGACATTAACCATGAGTTTGCCATCGCTATCATAAGAGGATGCTGGCATTGAACTGGTGAGTTTCCAGTCATCCTTGTCGGTGGCAAATGCCTGTCCAGGCAATAAAAGTCCGGCCATTAAAGCGGCGGACAAACAAAATTTAGAAAACCTATCTCTCATTGACCATTCCTTCCATGGTTCCACGCGGCACAGGCAATCTGCACGGCGTTTAATGCCGCTCCTTTTAACAGGTTATCACTCACAATCCAAAAGATTAGACCATTCTTGCACACAGGATCCTTTCGGACACGTCCCACATAAGTTTCAAACATGCCTTCTGCTTGCGTTGCCGTCGTAAATGTTGCTTTATTATCCAAATCCGTCACGCTCAAACCTGGCATATCATTTAAAATCGTCTGTGCTTCTAGAACAGACAACGGCTTGCGCGTCACAACGCTGACAACTTCAGAATGCGAACGCATCACAGGCACACGCACGCATGTGGCACAAACGCGCAAATCCTCGCGGTTGAGAATTTTGCACGTTTCAAACATCATTTTTTCTTCTTCTTCGGTAAATCCCGAGTCGGTGAAGGCACCGATTTGCGGCACGACATCGAATGCAATACCGCGCGCATGGACTTTAGAATCATTCAGGCGATGACCTTCAAGTGCCTGCCGTGTTTCATCCAAAAGGGCATCGATACCTTTTTGCCCCGCGCCACTGCATGATTGATAGGTAACAACGCGTACATCGTCAATACCTGCAGCATCCTCAAGCGCCTTCAGGGCCAAAACCATCTGAATGGTCGAACAATTTGGATTGGCGATAATCCCCGGCTCAAGCTTAATCAGATCCCCATTGACTTCTGGGACGACAAGCGGCCAAGCCGGATCGCGTCTGAAAGCGGATGTGTTGTCAATAACGAGGGCACCGGCTTTTGCTGCTTTAGGTGCTAATGCTTTGCTGACAGCACCGCCTGCACTGAACAGGGCAATATCGACACCTTTAAAATCATATACATCGGCATTCTGAATGGTAATCGTCCCCCAAGGCGTCTCAACTTGTTTGCCTGCACTCCGTTCAGAAGCCAACAAATCGAGTTTCCCAACCGGAAAATCAAGCGCTTCCAAACAATGCAGCATTTCACGGCCCACGGCGCCCGTCGCACCGACAACCGCTACATGTGCTTTTTTGTCCTCTTTGACACCACTCATGGCTACCATCCTCCAAACTTTGGCGGTAAAAGCTCTAAATTTCGCCAAAACGCAAAACGGTTGCTTTTACAACCAAATTCCCATCCTAGAATATCTATTTTTATAGTATCTTGCCATTTTTGGGGGTTCATCCCCTCAAATCATGATGTTTTACATGATGCATGCGATATTTTTCTTTTTTTGAGGGGGGGAGCCCCCTACGGTGCTATTGGCGCGGTGTATGGAGCAACGCGACATAACCGCGCTTGCAAAGGCGTATGGAGGCCCATAGGCCGACATAGCCGCGCGCCAATACGCACCTACCCCCGAAGCGGGGCTTATCGCCCCGCAACGCCCCACTGCCTCATGCAACATGAATATTCAAAAACACTTATCGCCCGTAGGTGTAATATGATATTCATAAGTGTGATGTGTCTGTGAAATATAAAACAGGAAAGCAACGTTTTATGAGAATTTACTTCATTGGTATCGCGGGCGCAGGTATGCACAGTCTTGCGCTTTATTTGTCGGAATGCGGACACGATGTTTGGGGCTCAGATCCCGGAGCCACACAAGAAGTTTGTGAGTTTTGGGCTCAACGCGGAAGCCGTATTTATCAAACACAGACAGCAGAAAATATTGAAGGTGCCGATTTAGTCGTTTATTCGGCGGCCGTGCCAGCTACAAACCCAGAACGGATGGCGGCCACAGAACGCGGTATTGCCTGTTCTCGCGGGGAAGCTTTAGCACGGTTCGCCAATGCGCATGCTTGCAGCATTGCCGTATGCGGCACTCATGGCAAGGGTACGACATCGGCGGCGATTACCGCCATGATTGAAGCCGCCGGCATGCCCGTCAGTGATATTCTCGGCGCTGTGCCCATTGGCAGAACGCAGCCAACGCAATACATTTCAGATGCTCAATATCTCGTTTGCGAAGTCGATGAATCCGACAAAACGAACACATGCCATCGTCCCGGCATCCTCGTCATCAATAACATTGAAGAAGATCACCTCAATGTTTACCGCGATCTCGACGATATTGTCACAACGTTTGAAACGCATGTCCGCCAATGTTTGGCTAATGGATCGCGAGTTATCATTCATCATGCCGGTATTGGCGCACCTTTGCTGTATCAGAAGCTTGCGGACTGTGACGGCATTTACTGGGTTTCGACCCAAATGCCCCTTGATGATGCCGATTTGCGGTGTACGATCCGTCAGCCCAATCCCCAAGGCCAATGCCGCTTAACTTTATGTGAACCCGATGGCACATTAACACAAATCGTTCCCACACTCGGCGGCTGTGCCAATGCCCAAAATATCGCCACTGCTTTTGCCGTGGGCAGGGCACTTGGCATTTCGGCATCCAAACTCACCCTGTCACTTACCGATTATAAAGGTCTCAATCACAGATGCCAGATGCAGGAAATCCATGGGATATGGTTTGTTCCCGATTATGCCAGCCATCCCACATGCGTCAGCAATGATATCGCCTGGATTCAGGCTCGCGTGCAACGCTTACACGTGGTCTATCATCCTTACCGATATTCACTGATGCAATGTCACTGGGATGCTTTAGGACAGGCTTTGGCAGATGCCGATCATGTTTATTTGCTGCCTTTTGATCCCTGCGGCGAAACGCATATTGACGGCATTGACAGCCCAAGTCTTGCTCAAAATATCGAAAATAACGGCGGTCATGCTCAAGCTTTTGAATCGTTTGAATCCACATTCGAAGCCGTGCGACAAAATCTTCAAATTGGCGATGCCTTGATGATTTTTGCGGGTCACAAAGCCTTTGAATTGGGACACGAAGTATGTCAAAAACTAAAAGATAGGTAATAAGTATTCAAAGTTTTCAAGTTTATAAATTTGTGTTACAAAAATGTTACCATTGAGGTATGTAACATTAAGTTTTGCGTTTTTGACACAGGAGGAAGTTATGAAAAAACGTAATATTGCATTGGCCATTATTTTTAGCATTATCACTTTCGGCATTTATGGCATTTTTTGGTATGCCAGCATGCAAAACAGCGTGAAATCCAAATGTGGATTAGGATATGGTGGTGGTGTTACTGTTTTGTTCACGATTCTGACTTTCGGTCTTTATGGCATTTATTGGTATTATGCGATGGGGGAACGTCTGCAAAAAAGCGGAGCGTCCAAAAATGAAGGCGTTCTTTATGTCATTCTTGCAGTTGTCGGACTAGGTATTGTTTCTACATGTTTGATTCAGAATGAAATCAACAAACTTGCAGATGCCGAACAAAGCAGTGGCTCTTGGTAAATAGAAGTCAAAAGCTAAAACACATTAAAAGCCACCTTTGGTGGCTTTTTTGTTGTTTGGGGCACAGTTTACTTTGTCAGGCCTCACCCCAAACTCCTTTCGCTTCACCCCCTAAATCCCTCTCGCCAGTGGAGAGGGGCTTTGACCTCACCCTCTAAACTGTACCCATAAAATAGGACACTAACAAAAGAGGGGTGTCCCAATGTCATAGACACTTGAAAAAGGGCCATCCCCTTGGTAGTGGACAATGTCC
>JAGBXG010000057.1 GCA_017629415.1 Pseudomonadota bacterium
ATACGCGCCTACCCCCAATGCGGGGACACCCCGCAACGCCCCGACATGACTCATGCCTTCCTGCGTTGTCATAAATCAAAAATTCCAATGGTCTTAAAGCGTCTGCTCCAGCTTGCGATCAAACTCGGCAAGCGTCGGAGCATATTGAATCATAAAAGAATTGAAGGCAATGCCGTCCTTACGCTGCGACAGTTTGCTGGGCTCAATAAGGATTTTGGTGTTCTCCGGCTCAACAGGCTGATACGTCAATCCCGAAGCCTTCTTGCTCCCGGCAATACGCTTATAACTGCCAGTCTCAGATGCACTGTACCCGGCAATCCCCGTAATAAACGATGCCGCTCGAACATTCACTTGCTTGACCGCATGCGTGATATTCTCAATCTCGCCTTCGCTCAAACGAGAAGTGTTCACCGCAACCACAGGAAGCGCAACAGAAGAGGAGGTATAAACGGTCGTAAAACCGGAATCATAACCATCAAAGACAAGAGCAATATCCGCTTTCCCCATCTCCACAGCATTAATGGCCGAACGCACATCGCGTACTTCATCAATCGACGAAAAATAGTCAGATGCCTTAACCTCATGACCAAGAGCCGTCGCCGAAAAAAATGCCGTCGCCATCGATGTGTTGGCCACCAACGCCAAACGCTTGTTGCGATATTGATACAGCTTCGTACCGCTCCCCTTTTTCGCAATCACCTTAAATGCACGAGTCGTAGAACCTCCGGCTGAAAGCATCGCAACCGGCTGAAAAGATCCCCCCTTAGACGAAAAATAATCTGCATCAAGAATGACAACATCCGCAGACCCCTTCGCAGCCTCAAAGTCAGAAGCTCGCGCGAAGGCCCGACCTTCCCATACCATCCCCGTCTCTGAACTCAACTTCTGAGCCACCTTATTGACATAAGCATTGCGCTCACTGCCATCCTTAAAATCCAAATTCGGCGCAAAAAATGCCACCACATTCTGCGCAAATGCAGAACCAGGCAAACCCAAAACTGCCGCTGCTGTCAATGCAAATAACCAGTTTTTCATCATGAATTCTCCATCTCTGATGCAGGAGATATCAAACACCCACCATCATGAAAGATAACAGTATCCCCAATAAGATATCGGGTAAAAATGATTACTCCGATTCCCCCCAAACACGCTGCTTCGTCTCAAGCATCTCACGCACACTCTCGGCCTTCTTCGCATTCGCCATGGAAACATATTTTTCATAATAACGCGTGGCCTTGACCGCATCCCCTGCACTGTCCAAATAAATGGCATAATTTAACACCGCTTCAGGAATGTTCTGACGCGCAAATTTCTCCAGCGTCTCTTCAGGATGCTGAATTTTATTCGACTGCAGCTTGGCTACAACAAGATTATACTGATCCGATGCATTCATGCCGCCAAGCGAATTGAGACGATTGAAATTCTCAATCGCATCATTCGTCTTCTTATTCTTAAGCGCCTGATAACCCAGCTTTCTGCGGATGGCACCTTCCAAACTCTTCGCCTGATTCGAACGATTGTTCTTCAATAACGCAAGCGCACCATCATAATTGCCAGTTTCATAATAAACATAGGCTAACTCAAAATTCAGCTCAAGCTTGCCATTCTGCGTCATCTGAGACTGAGAATCCCAGTCAAGCTGCTCATAACCATCTCGCGCCGACACCAACGATTCTCTGGCTATCGTAAACTTTTTCGCGCGAATATTTAAAACGGCTCGCAGGTAGTCATAACGCACCTTATCGGGTAAATCGAGACCTTCCTTGTGCTTTTCAACACGCGCCAAATGCTTCTCCGCACCCCCAAAATCATCATGAGAATAAGCCGTAATGGCATCATATAAAGCCACTAAGGCCGTCGCCGGAGAATCCACAAATCCATATTGCTCAGCACGGGCAATAGACTGCGATGCACCACTCCAGTCCCCCGTACTCGACTGCGCAACAGCCTTCAAATACCAGCCCGATCCACCAAGTGCATCCGAACTCTGCTCTGTCTCCAGTTTGCCAAGACGTTGCACCGCATACTGATATTCACCATCCATAATATCGAATTGAGCCGCAAGCTTTACAACATTCGGATGATCAGCCGAAATCTTTTCCGCTGCCTGGAACGATAAAAATGCCTCGTCTGCCTTGCCCTCAAGCAACGACAGCTGCGCAAAACTGCAATGTGCTTCCACCGTATGCACTTCCATCGACAAAGCTTGATCAAAATAAGAACGCGCAGTCTCAAACTCACCCTGCATCATGGCATCAATACCCTGCTGCAAAAGCACAAAACTCAACATCTCCCAAGCCAATGCATTATCAAGACTCTCATCAATCAAAGCCATTAAAAGCTCTGCTGCCTCTCCATAATTCTTCATCTCAAGATATTCACGGGCCAAATAAATCCCAAAAATACTCTTGTCAGGATGATCATTGCGAAGCTGCGTATGGATCTTTAATGACTCATCAGCAAAACCTTGCTTGCGAAGCATCACTGCACCAAAATGAAAATCATCCGGATGTTCGGCTTCTTTCATCAGCTTGCGAACTTCATCCGCCGCCTTGGGTTCCCCACGCTTCATCCGGATATACGCCTGCTTGAGCTTCAAATATCGATAATTCGGCATCTCTTTCTCAAGCGCTTTAAAAAGCTCTTCAGCTTTATCCAGATTCCCCTGCTTGAGATAAGAATCAGCCGTGAAATATTGAGCACCCATGTGGGTGTCGTCCTTTTCAAGAACAGCCGCAAAACGCGTGATGGCCTCCTCATAACGACCAGACAAATAATAGGCACTTGCAATCGTATACAGTAAATCAATACGCCGGGAATCTGCTTCATAAGCCGCTTCATACAGTTTGACAGCTTCGTCAATCTGGCCGCGCTCATACTTCACATGCCCCATATTAATCTTGGCAATAATATCATCAGGCTCCAGCTCAATAAGCTTTGTCAGCGCCGTTTCAGCACCGGCAACATTACGCGCCTGAATATAGGCAGACGAAAGCGCACGATAAGCCTGCGCATCATTCGGCGTCGCCGCCGCATAAAGCTCAAAATAATCCTGAGCCTGCTTTGAATCGCGCTTATCCAAATGAATCTTTCCAAGCACAAAATAGGCTTCCGGCAAATCCTGACGCGCCTGAATCACTTCAGTCAAAAGCTTTTCAGCTTCTTCAATATTGCCGGATTCATAAAGATTCAAACCCAGATAATGCTTGATTTCCAAATTGTCCGGATGACGTCGACTTACATCCTCTAAAAGCTGCACTCCCTCCGTGCTGCGTTTGAGCGCATAAAGTACATACCCTAAACGAATATAAGCAGAAACCATGTTAGGCTCCGCTCCAATAGCCTCACGGTACTTTTTCTCCGCTTTTTCAAGATATGCATTATCTCCTCTTTCTTCAGCCTGACGCTCTAAAGCAATACCGCTGTCATAGCTTTCCTGAGCCTGTTTCGTCGCGTAATGACTCTGCGCCATTGCCGCGCCCGGAGCAAAGGCCAACAGACCGGCCAAAATAAATGCACATGATTTAAAATGACGCATCGGACACTCCTTCTTTAAGGTCCTTAAAAACCAAAAGTGGCAGTCTATTTTACACAATAATGATGCGTCGTGACAAGTTGTGGTTTGGGAGAAAATGAAGGGACGCAATGCCCTCACACTTATTTCATGGCCATCTTAATCAGTTTCATCACACGCTCGGTAAACGGCGGATAACGCAGCGGCACATCCACAGCCGATGACTGATGAAGTTCTGAACGCATGTGGCTGAATGCTTCAAAACCGGCATAACCATGAGATGCCCCATGACCGCTTCTGCCCACTCCGCCAAATGGCAAATGAACATTAGACAGATGCATCAGCGCATCATTATGCGCAAAGCCGCCGCAAATCAAATGCTTGAAAGCTTTAACATCATTTTTATTATCACTGAAAAGATAACAGGCCAAAGGCGTAGGATGCTTGGCAATAAAACGCAGTGCTTCTTCAACAGGTTCATCAGATTCCAGCGTAAGAATAGGCAAAATAGGTCCAAAAATTTCTTCTTCCATCAGCGGATGCGCACCATCGCACTCCACAAGCGTCGGCGAAAATGAAAGATCACCCATAGAACGCGCACCACCATGCACAATCATCTCACCATTGCCTAAAAGCCCGTCAAGACGCTCAAAATGTCTCTGATGAATAATATGCGTCATACTGGTAGGCGCATTTTCCGGACCAAATTGCTCAAAAACCGCATTTTTCAAAGCACTGATAAGTTTTGGCCGCAATTCTTCTTCCACAAGTACATAGTCAGGTGCCACACAAGTCTGTCCGGCATTGATAAACTTGGCAAATACAATACGTTTTGCCGCCGTTTCAAGATGATGGCAATGCGTGACCACACACGGAGACTTGCCACCCAGCTCGAGCACAGTCGGTGTCAAATGCTCTGCGGCCGCCCGAGCCACATGTTTGGCAATCCTGGCACTGCCGGTAAAGAAAATGAAATCAAACCGTTTTTTGAGCAGCTCGTCCGTGCGCTCCGGACCGGCTTCCACCACCGATATGGCGCGTTTGTCGAGATATCTGGGCAAATTTTCAACACACCATTTGGCCGTATTCGGTGCCAGTTCTGACGGCTTGATCGTCACGACATTACCCGCCGCCAGTGCCGCAATCAGCGGAGATATCGTCAGCTGTATGGGATAATTCCAAGGGCTGATAATCAACACATGACCGCGCGGCTGAGGCCGGATCACACTTGTCGCAGGCGCCAAAAATACCGGCGTCGTCACGCGCTTTTCCGCCGTCCATTTTTCAAGATTTTTAAGCACAAAACGCGCCTCATGAAGCACAAAACCGATTTCAGTCAGCCAGGCCTCCTCAGCAGATTTGTGCAAATCATCAAATAATGCTTTTTCTATGGATGGGGTCTGCTCCTCAAGCATCCGAATGACCGCTTTCAGCTGATTCTTGCGCCATTCAATGTCAAATGTCTGCCCGGTTGCAAAAAAAGTACGAAGATTTTGTATCTGCTGGAACATGGTTCAATTCCGTATGGGATGGCTTCTGGTCTTGTGCAATCTAAAAAAGGCCTCATAGCATGACGGACAATTTCCGAAATCTCTGTGGTTTTAACACAATTGACAGAAATTGCGCATAAGCAGGGGAAAAAAGCAAGGCGCAGCGTATGGGCGCGCGGCTATGACGGCCCTTTAGGCCGCCATACGCCTTGCTGCGCGGCTATTTCGCGATGCAAAATACGCCGCGCCAAGCGTCCCATAGCCAGCGCCAGGCGTGTCGTATTTGCCTGCAAATAGACACGCCCCTTAAGATGAACACTTGAAAAAATTGACAAATTCAACATAAACAGATTTTCGTTTTGTATCTGCAATTCAGGAGGTTTGACATGCGGAAATTTCGATTTTTGACAGTTATGTTCGGCGTTCTGGCCATGACGGGATGTACGGAAGAAAATGTCGATGGCGGCGGAAATCAGGTTGTTTCGGGCGTTTGCGGCAACGGCGTAACGAATGAGGGGGAAGAATGCGATGACGGCAATACGAAGTCAGGTGACGGCTGCGCTTCAGATTGTATGAAGGAACAGCCCGTAGACAACCCATGTCCGGACGGGAAATGTGCCGAAAACAAGGCTGTCTGCGGCAACAGCCAAATGGAAGCCGACGAAGCCTGCGATGACGGCAATACTGCCGATGGCGATGGCTGTGCCGCAAATTGTGGCCAAATAGAAGATGGCTTTGCATGTCCCGAAGCAGGCCAGCCCTGCACACCCATAGTCGTTTGCGGCAACGGCAAACTGGAAGCCGAAGAAATTTGCGACGACGGCAATACACAAACCGGCGACGGATGTTCCGCAGACTGCTCTGCCGTGGAATCTGGCTTTATCTGCGAAACCCCGGGCTATGCCTGCCGGCCAGAAACATGCGGTGACGGCATCAAAGATGCCAATGAATTCTGTGATGAGGGAGAAAATAATGTCGCCTATCATCATATCAACGGCAAATGCGGTCTGAATTGCCAGCCTGCCCACTACTGCGGCGACGGCAAATTTGAACAGGTCGATCGCGATAACGGCGAAGAATGCGATAACGGATTCAATTACGATTTGGAAGCCTATCACACGTGTGTTGCATGCAGGATTTTGAATTATTGCGGCGATGGAAAAATCACGCATCAGGAAAAATGCGACGACGGCAATAAAAATGATGGCGATGGATGTTCATCAACATGCGAATTTGAAGCAGGATATCTCTGCTCTGTCAACGATGCCGGCCTTTCGGAATGCCGAGAAATCCTGTGCGGTAACGGCGTTTTAAATGCCGATACCGGTGAAAAATGCGATGACGGCAACCGAACTGCTAACGACGGTTGCTCTGCCGCCTGCCTCGTCGAAAAAGGCTGGACTTGTACTGTCGCAGAAGATAACCGCAGTCAATGCACTCAAGCTTGCGGCAATGGCATCATTGAAGACAATGCACTTGAAGTTTGCGATGACGGCAACTTGATTTCCGGCGATGGCTGCAATACCCAATGCCAGATGGAAGCCGGCTATATCTGCGAACTTGGCCCGTCAGGCACTTCCGTCTGTTTTGCCCGAGCCTGCGGCGACGGCATCAAAACAGCTAAAGAAGAATGTGACGATGGCAATACCCAAAAAGGTGACGGCTGCTCAGAACGTTGCAAACGTGAACCTGGCTGGCATTGTCAAACGCAAGGACAAGCCTGTTACAAAAGTAACTGCGGCAACGGCCTGGTGGAAGGCGATGAAACATGTGATGAAGGTACAAATACAACTGCCGGATGTGTCAACTGCGTCATTCAGACGGAATGGCAATGCCTTGTCCAAGGACAGGCTTGCACCCATGATGCCGTTTGCGGCAACGGCAAAATAGAAGGCGCCGAAACATGCGACGAAGGCGCAAATACCACCGCCGGATGTGTCAACTGCATGATTCAGCCGGGTTGGAGATGTCCAACTGTCGGAGCAGCATGCGAACAAGGCACATGCGGTGATAACGTGATCGATACCGGCGAAGAATGCGATGACGGCAACGCCAATGCCGGCGACGGATGCAGCCCTCTGTGCGAAACCGAACCCATTTTTGAATGCATCGATGGCGTTTGCAAACCAACTTGCGGTGATGGACTGACACTGACCAAAGCCGGCGAAGAATGCGATGACGGCAATCTCGTTTCAGGCGATGGCTGTTCCGCACAATGCAAACGTGAATCGGGATATACTTGCACAGTTCAAGGCAATACAGCATCCAATCCCAAAACCATATCCTTGCCTATCGTTTATCGCGATTTCATCAAATGGGATGGAAGCGGTACCAAACCAAATGGCACGGACGGTTATGTTTCACAGGCGCTTTATGACAGTTTGCCAAACAGCTGCAAAGGTACCCAGAATGGCTATAGACAAGCCTATCCCTTAACTGTAGGCAAACCTAGCCCGGATTTCTATTCCTATTGCCCAGCATCCCGTTGTGTGGGAGCTGTTCAGCCCATGTTGGACAGCGACGGCAAACCTGCCCTCCCACCTTCCCATGAAATTAAAGCATGGACGGGTGCCGGAGCCGTGGAAGAAATTACCTGCCGTTATCTCTATACATGCCCTGAAGTCTTCAAATGGTGGTATCAGGATATCCCCGGGTTAAATAAAACCATTAAAACAACCTTAACACTCACAAAATCTGGCAATAATTACGCTTACTCCAGCAGCAGTTTCCTCCCGCTTGGCGATGTGCCTGCATCGCAATACTATTCCAGCAACGGAAGAGGCGAGTTTACGTCAGAATTCCAAACGTATTTCGAATACAAAGGCGGCGAAAAACTCATCTTCAATGGCGATGATGATGTCTGGGTATTCTTCAACCGCCGTTTAGGCGTCGATGTCGGCGGCATTCATCCGGCCTGGGAACGCGAAATTACTTTGGATGAAAAAACGGCGGCAGAACAATTCCACATGTTCCCCGGCGGCATTTATTCCCTCAATATGTTCCATGCCGAACGTTGTTTGGGCGGCTCAAGTTTCCGTCTGACCCTGGCCGGCTTTGTCAGCATGGGCACAAGTACATGCGCCTCTGTCTGCGGCGACGGTATCGTTCGCGGCAACGAAGAATGCGATTACGCCGGTGATCCCACCAATCCTGAACTGAACAAGCAGCACGGCTGTACCTCTTGTAAACTGACCCCCTATTGCGGCAACAGCAAAATTGAATCCGGCGAAGGCTGCGACACGACAGAAGATTGGTGCAAAAATTGTAAAATCGCGACATGCGGCAACGGTTCATTTGAATCCGATCATGAACAATGTGACTTAAGCGCACCGGCAATCGATGGCAATCGGCATGAAGGATGTCTGAATACATGCCGCATCTCAGGTTGTGGTGACGGTTTCGTCGATACTGCGAATCAAGAAGAATGTGATGACGGTAATACTTCCGACGACGATATGTGTACCCATCAATGCAAAGAACCCATTTGCGGCGATGGCATTGTGACTCCGTCACTCGGAGAAGCCTGTGACGATGGCGTCAATGACGGCAGCTATGGTGGCTGCGGCTTGGGATGCGCTTATGTTCCTCCATATTGCGGCGATGGCAATGTCGATGACCTGAACAGTGAACAATGTGACGACGGTAAAGAGAACAATACCGGCGGCTACGGCATCTGCAATTCAGATTGCAAATACACTGAATACTGCGGCGATGGCATCCTCCAGCCTGCTTATGAATCCTGCGATGAAGGCGCAAACAATGGCAAAGGCTCCTGCTCCACAAACTGTTCATTTGCCATCAATTAACCCCAGTTTATCCACGGCATACGCAAAGTTCTTTGGGGCTCCGCCCCACCCCCCACCAAAGGACTCCGTCCTTTGGAATCCTGCCAAAGGGGCCCCTTTGGAATCCCACAATCATGGGATGTGATTTCGCTCATCCAATCAAACACTCGAGTTCGCTTTGATGAGCGAAGCGAATCAGGTTTCTCTCCCTATGGGAGAGACCGCCCGAAGGGCGATAGTGAGGTCACAGCTGACGCAAAAAGCACGCCATTCTGTCAAACAAAAAAGGCTCCGGATTTTCGGAGCCTTTTTCGTATGCCGATGTGCTTGAAAGCACAAATTACATAGCAGGAACAGCATTGAGGTCGACGACTTTGACATCAGCATTGGCATAGTTTGTCATCGTGACATTCTTCTGGCCATCGATGGCAACTTCACCAAGGACTGTGCCATTGTGTTCAACAATCATACGACCATCATCAACTGCTGTGAATTTGATCGATTCGCCGTTATCGCCAGAAGCAAGAATGGAACCGTCTTCCTGGGGTTCAAAGCTCACGTTGTTGCCGATGGGGTTCGAACCCATGAAAAATTCGATCATGTTAATGATGAGCCAATCAGCAAAAATGAAGAGTTCATAAGCAGGCAAAATAGTGAAGCACCACATCACAAGTGTCTGAACAAAGACATTAGAATGAACGTCTTTGTTGAAATTCCAAAGCAAACGTGTTGCACCGAAGCTACCGAAGCAACCATTGAGAAGACCTGCCAAAGCCAATGAACAAGCAACAACTTTGAACCAACGTTTCATAGAAAACTTCTCCTTAATAAGTAAACTTAATGATGACGCATTTGACGCCACTACATACTATCTATTTTATTCTCAATTAAAAAAGAGTTCAAGTTGTAATGTATATCAATGTGTGTCATAGACATACACTAAGGTGTTTGGCTTGTCTGATTTGTTCTATTTTTCCAGTATTCAAAAAGCACCTCAAGGTGTTCACGTGCTTCTTTTTCTTTGTCCATCGTGGCAACGTTAATACTCGAAAATTCAACGCTGAGACGTGAATCATCGACTTTTTTGACCCAAATGGTGTCCGAAATTTTTTCAATAAATCGTGTACCGGCTGTTTTCTGACTCGTATACATCAGCCCGACATATTGATCGCCGTCATAGATCTTTTCAACAGTAACAGATAAATCGAACTCAATGGTCATGATGTATTTCATTTTGACATGCATGACATATGAAGTTTTGTTGTCGGTTTCAACAAACTGATCCCTGACAATGTCTTTGGTCAGATGGATAGGACCAATGACGAGCGGATCGATAAAATCGGCATAAATCTCATCGAGTGTGCCTTTAAAATATCCCTTGCCTTCGACCCAGACATGATCATCAGCACCGCTGTCCATATTAAAAGCACATGTTTCAACAGATTCGGGCATTTGCGGCCACTCAATGCGATTGGCAAAAGGCGCAATATCGGCCAACTGACGCGGTAATTCAGGTACAGCAGGCGTTTCTGCGCTTTGGCCCTGATTATCTGTCGGCACAGGCACATATACAGCCGTCTGAACTTCAGGGGTTTGGGATGCACATCCCACCATGAGGATTGCAAAGACGAAAGGAATGATAATACGTGCAGAATGCATAAAATACCTCATTGAGGAATTCCAAGAGCTTGAAATGTACATCCTACTGGCGTCATAAAACGTCAGTAAACAGTATCCGTTTAGCTCAAGAAAAACGCCCCC
>JAGBXG010000461.1 GCA_017629415.1 Pseudomonadota bacterium
CGCGCGACTATGTGGATGAAAATTCGCGTCTCCTCGGACGTGACTGGTTCGATATTCTTTGGATAACTGCTGCCGTTTGTGCCGTTGCGGCTGGATGTGTGCTGGCTCTTGATCCGTTCTCAAAAGTCTGGGGAGCTATTCCTGAGGCCGTGAAGGCCATTTTGGGCGTGATTATTTTAGTCGGTGCCATTACCGGTCTTTTTGGTATGGCTTATAAAGGTGGTTTGAAAGAGAATAAGGCCAAGGCCGTCAGTTATTCCAAGGCTGTTGCTGCGATTCTCGTCATTTCATTGTTCGTCATTTTCTTCTGGCTCGGTTTTGAGCAAGCTGGCGGCACCATGACGCTTTTTGCCGAAGAACAAACCAATCGCAATATCTTTGGCTGGGAAATGCCGGCTTCTTACTTCCAGTCGGTCAACCCCATTTTCATCGTCCTTCTTGCGCCGCTTTTCTCTATGATGTGGACCAAGATCGACGGCAACCCCAAAACGCGTTTGTCCGTTGTTTACAAGATGTGCATCGCTTTGTGCTTGCTCGGTCTTGGCTTCCTGCTCCTTTATTTGGGACAGAGCGTCGTCCAGCAAGATGCTTCCGGGGCTTATATCGTCAAAGCCAGTCCGTTCTTCCTCGTGGGTGTCTATTTCCTCCACACTTGCGGCGAACTTTGCCTGAGCCCCATTGGCCTTTCGCTGGTGACAAAACTCAGCCCAGCCCGTATGGTTTCGCTGATGATGGGTGTCTGGTTCCTTTCAAGCGCCGGTGCCAACTACATGGCAGGTAACCTTGAAGCCTTCCTGCACACATATGAAATCAATATCTTTGCATTCCTCATTGGTTCGTCTTTTGCGGCCGCAGTGTTGCTCTTTGCCATTTCTCCGTTGCTGCGCAGCTGGATGAACGACAAGCCCGGTGCTGCAGCTGCCGTTGCCGCTGATAGCACATCGGATTTCGATACCGATGCAACAGATGACAGCTTTAATGCTGTTGATAATGCAAGTGAATCCTCTGAATCTGAGTCAAAAGACCATTAAACGGTGTTGAGGCTTGATGGATGAAAGGACGCTCATTGGCGAGCGTCCTTTTTTTTGTTTTTGAATATTCTGACGGTTCAGAAGCCTGGCAGCATAGGGTAGGGGATACGTAACTTTTTGGGGCTCTACCTCTCAAAATTTTGTCTTTGCTGCATGGGGGAGAACACCTAAGAAATAAAACTTATCCGTTTTTGGAAAAAATGGCGTCATGAGATAAGCAAAAAAAAGCCTCGTCAGAAAGACGAGGCTAAATGGCTTAATGAAATCACCAGATAAGATGTCGATTAGGCATTATCCATGGCATCAAGCTTATTCTGCAGTTCGGCGATGCGCTCTTTAGCTTTAAGTTTGAGTTTTTTGCATTCTTTCTGAGCAACCTGATCCTCAGGTGACATCCAGACTTGAGCATCAAAATCAATAACGCGCTTGTCAAGTGCTGCGTGTTCTTCTTTAAGTCTGGCAATTTCCTTCTGGAGTTCTTCTCGGGTTAATTCGCTCATCGTCTTCCTACCTTTCTGCAAGTCCTTGCGTACTGTGAAAATCCGCCGAAGTTGGCGGAACATGAACCTTGCCCCAAGGTATTACAATCACATGTAGTTGTCAATCCATCCAAAAGGCGTTCTCTAGGGTTCTTTATGTTTTCGTCTCGTTGTTTGAAAATTCGCTTTTCAGTCAGTCAGGATTAAACTCTGAATATTTTGGGCGCTTATTGGGTTTATGCCATAAGCATTGAAATTCATCCATGGATTGACATCAGAACAGGAGTTTATCATGTCAGAAATAAAAAAAGTGCTTTTTGCTGCCGGCGGCACAGGCGGCCATGTTTTTCCGGCTATTGCTGTGGCTGATGCCATGAAAGCCGTTTATCCCGAGGTTGAAATCGCGTTTGTTGGAGCTGCACATGGCAATGAATCCAATTGGGTCCAGAAAGCCGGCTATCGCTTCATCCTTTGTGATATCGATTTTATCAAAGGTGCTTCGTTAGGCCGAAAACTTAAGAATTTATGCTCTTTGCCGGGGGTTGCACGTAAAGCATCAAAGATTTTGGCAGATGAAAAGCCCGATCTCGTAATAGGTTCCGGCGGTTATGTTTCAGGACCGCTTGTCGCTATGGCCGCCTGGAAAAAGATTCGTACGGCGATTATGGAACAAAATGCGATTCCCGGACTTACCAATCGCATTTTATCTCGCCATGTCGATAAGATTTATATTTCCTTTGAGCATACCGATCGGCTTCCGGCCAAAAAACTGGTTTATTTCGGCAATCCTGTTCGTGCAGCGGTCTTGCCGAAATCCGATGCACAAAACTCAGAATCTTGGGAAACTTCATGCAGTGACAAACCACTTGCCGAAAATGGGATCCACTTGTTGGTGTTTGGAGGCTCCCAAGGGGCAATGAAACTGAACACAGATGTGCCGAAGGCGTTGGCACAGCTTTCTGAGGCCGAACGTGACCGTATTTGTGTCTGGCATCAAGCTGGCAAAAATAAACTCGAAGAAACTGAAAATGCCTATAAAACTGAAGGACTGACTGTAAAAACAACAGAATTTATCGATAATATGGGCGTGGCTTATCGATGGGCGAATTTGCTCATTTGTAGGGCCGGAGCCACGAGCCTTGCAGAAATCAAGGCTTCAGGCAAAGCCTCGATTTTGGTGCCTTTTCCCTATGCAGCTCATAATCATCAAGAAAAAAATGCAGATGCCGTGGTCGCCATCGGTGCAGCGATTAAAGTTTTAAATGACAATGTTGCCACGGAAATTCCCAATATTATCAAAGACTTAATGGATAATCCCGAGAAAATTGTCCAGATGGAACAAGCGTCATTGAGCGATGCAAAACCAAACGCCGCCGTAGATATTGCCAAAGATTGTCTGGGCTTGAATTAAGCGAATACTTATAAACCATATCAAGGAGTTGAGCCCGTATCTGGCCATGCTTTCCACCATGCGTTTGAGCATAAACCATATCCAAGGGGCTGAGGCGCGGAAAGCGAGTCAAACAAGAGCAGAAAACACGCATAAACCATATCCAAGGGGCTGGGCCCCTTGGAACTCTGCAAATGAGTCGGTTTTCGTGGGCTGGATTTAGAATTAAATTTCATTTTTCTTGAAATATCTGCTCTTTTCCCCAAAAATTGTCATAAAACGCCATAGAAAAATTGCTGGGCGATGACTATTGTAAAGAAAGATAAAGAAAGATGATATTTTCCAAAAACAAGCTTGTTTTGCTTGTCAAACACAGTGACTTTTTGTCACAGATGTGTCTTGGTATTTGCTCATAAATTGAGAATGTATTTAGAATGTTTTTCTGCAAATGCCGCCATATACACTTGGGTAACGTTCTGATGTGTTTTGGGGAAAGCACTCAAAAAAGCGGCGGCGTATGGCGTCAGCCATAGCAGCCGCCCGGCGGCGTATGGCGTCAGCCATAGCAGCCGGGAATATCATGAATAGA
>JAGBXG010000462.1 GCA_017629415.1 Pseudomonadota bacterium
AAAATGTCATCCAGGAAATCGGCTCCTCCATGGAAGGCATCACGGATGAAGAAGCCGCATCACGGCTGAAAAAACATGGTCCGAACAAGCTCAAAGAAGCCGAAAAAGACAGCCTGTTCAAAAAATTCATGGGCGAACTCAAAGATCCGATGACCATCGTCCTGCTCGTTGCTGCGCTTGTCAGTGCCGTGACGGCAATATACGGCGGCGAAAGCCTCGCTGATACAGGCATCATTCTGGCCGTCGTCCTCATCAACGCCTGCCTTGGCGTCTATCAGGAAAGCAAAGCCGAAGCCGCCATTGAAGCCTTACAACAAACCACAGCTGCCACCGCAAAAGTCATACGCGGCGGCCATCAGAAAACCATTCGCGCCGATGAAGTCGTCCCCGGCGATATCTTGGTCCTCGAAGCCGGCGACGCCGTCCCCGCAGATGCACGCCTCGTAGAATGCGCCTCCCTGAAAACCCAGGAAGCCCCTTTAACCGGCGAATCCACAGATATCGAAAAACAATGTGAAGTCTTGCAAGCCGCCGACAACGGAGATGTCTCCTTAGGCGACCGGAAATACATGGTCTACATGGGTTCCGTAGTCACTTATGGCCGTGCTCATGCCGTGGTCACAGGTACCGGCATGCAGACTGAAATGGGGGCTATCGCCAATGCACTCGCCGTCGCCAAAGAAGAAGAAACACCGCTGCAGATCAAACTCAACGAGCTCTCCAAAAAGCTTTCGGTTATGATCCTGGTGATCTGTGCATTCGTCTTTATCGTCAACCTGGTGCGTCATGGCGGCGGAGATGTCATCGACACCTTTATGATCGCTGTGGCACTGGCCGTTGCGGCAATCCCCGAAGGTTTGAGCGCTGTCGTGACCGTCTTGCTCTCCATCGGCGTCACACGCATGAGCAAAAAGAACGCCATCATCCGCAAACTGACTGCCGTCGAAACCCTTGGCTGCACTCAAATCATCTGCTCAGATAAAACCGGCACCCTGACACAGAATAAAATGACCGTCGTCAAAAAAGTCACGCAAGACGAAAAACTTTTGATGAAAGCCATGGCATTGTGTTCTGACGCCGTCCTCGAACAGGGTGAAGCGACCGGCGAAGCCACAGAATGTGCCCTTGTCAATGATGCCCATAAAAATGGTATGCCCAAAGACGCTTTGACAGCTGATTTACCCCGTGTCGATGAGGCGCCTTTTGATTCACTGCGCAAGATGATGACCACGATTCATCAGCGCGAAACCGGGTTCATTCAGTTTACCAAAGGTGCGCCGGATGAAGTCCTGCGCCGCTGTACCCATATCTGGGAAAATGGCCAGACCATTGCCATCACCGAAGACCACCGGAAACATATCCTCAATGAAAACAAGGCCATGGCCGATCAGGCCCTGCGCGTCCTCGGCGCTGCCCAGCGCACTTACGACGAACGACCCGCCTCCAATGATCCTGCTTCGCTTGAACAAGACCTGACCTGGATCGGTATGTGCGGCATGATCGACCCCATCCGTCCCGAAGTCAAAGCCGCTATCGCCGAATGCCGAAACGCCGGTATCCGTCCCATCATGATTACCGGCGACCACAAAGATACCGCCACAGCCATCGCCAAAGACCTCGATATCCTGGGACCCGGCCAAAAAGCCATTACAGGCGCAGAACTCGATGCCATCTCAGATGAAGACTTTGCTCATGATGTGCGCAAATTTTCAGTTTATGCCCGCGTCCAGCCCGAAAACAAAGTTCGCATCGTCAATGCATGGAAAGATTTAGGCAGAGTCACAGCCATGACAGGCGACGGTGTCAACGACGCACCGTCTATCAAAAGCGCAGACATCGGCGTCGGCATGGGCATCACCGGCACAGATGTCACCAAATCCGTTGCCGACATGCTCCTGACCGATGACAATTTCGCCACCATCGTCGCTGCCGTCGGCGAAGGTCGCCGTATTTATGACAACATCCGAAAAGCCGTGCAATTCCTCCTCTCCGCCAACATGGCAGAAGTTTTGGCCGTCTTCGCCGCAACCCTGATGGGCTTTACCATCCTGAAACCGGTTCACATCCTTTGGATCAACTTGATTACAGACACCATGCCGGCAATTGCCCTCGGCATGGAAGAAGCCGAAAAAGGCGTCATGAGCCGCCCGCCTCGCGATAGAAAAGAAAGCATCTTCGCAGATGGCCTCGGCTTTGATGTCATTTTCCAGGGATTTGTCATCGCAACCATCACGGTCATAAGCTACTTTGTCGGCCACCGCATCGAAAGCGGCAACTGGGCCATCGCAGAATCTCCTGACGGCATGACCATGGCTTTCCTGACGTTAAGCATGATTCAAATCTTCCATTCATTTAACATGCGTTCGCGCAGCCAATCCCTCTTCACCCTCAAAAAACAAAATCTGTGGCTCTGGGGAACCCTCGTCGTTTCGCTTTTAATCACTGCAGCCGTCGTCTTCATCCCGTTCCTGAGCCAACTCTTCTCCTTCCAGCCCATTTCCCTGAAAGAATACCTGATAGCCATGGGACTCGCTGCCACAGTCATTCCCATCGTCGAAATCGAGAAAATTTTCCGACGCCTGGGACAACGCAAACAAACCAAATCCGGAAAATAATACATTCAATAGATAATGAATAGATATCATTAATATTCATATCATCGATATATATTCATTTTATTCACAAATGATATTTTCTATCTTCGCGAGCTATCGACGTTGTCGATACGCTCGCTTACCGCCGCTATTTGCCCCTGGCAAATACGCGGCTTTTTTTATGTTTGGGCTCCGCCCCGAACCCCGCCGGGGCTCACGGTGTACGCAAAGTCCAAAAACAACAATAAAGACCTTCCTCTTGCACCCCAGCGGGGTGCAAGAGTATAACTCTGGGTAAGTCAGAAAGACGTAACCCCGGGTAAACGGCAGGGTGTCCGCAAAATCGCTCCTGATGACGTGAGTCAAAGAAGCTACTACTTTTTAGACCTTATGGAGTTCCCTTCAATACGCGGGTAGGTCGCCTTTGCGTATGCCCAGTTTGTAACCCCAAGTTCCATGATCTCATTTGCCCACGAAAGTATTTCTTCTTTTTCTGCTCTACCAAATTCAGGTCTTCTCAAACCTAACTGTTTATAAGAGCTGTTGATCTGCTTGTCATATTCAATTTCCAAGTCATCTATTGTTGCAGGTACATTTGCTGATGTAAGAAACACTTTAGCAATGTTTCTCTTAGAATTTTTTGGACAAATATGAACATGGGGTTTCTCCGTTGCATACTCAGAGGAACGTATTTCATAATCGAAATGTTGCGTTGAACCCACAGAAGCCATCTCTTTAACTAATTGCATAGTATCAGAGTGTCTTTTTTCTGATGAAATTTGTGAGATCCGACGAGTGTAAGTTTTTTTAGTCTCCTCTGGTTCAGTTGTGAAGGTAGAAGGTCTTTTAAGTCTTAGCATGACAAACTCCACTGTTAAAATCTTTCTAATTTGACAGTGTTTGATCGCAACCATCGCTATCACAACACGTTCTTATAGCACAAAAATTTTGGCGGGCACTAAGGCAGCACCTAAAAACAGAAAATGTGCATGAACACATAGCAGGGCAAGGACAAATATGACCAAAATAACTTCTATTTTATGTCTCATGCCACGTGTTTGGCGAGGATCGGGCACTCTTGAGGCAAGCTCGCAAAGTCTTGTTATAGATTTGCGATAGGATTCGATGACGACAGACATCGCCCATCTCCATGATTGCCCCTTGTTATGATCAAAGTTATATCATGAAAATGGGGGTGAACTAAAGCGTAGCACCTAAAAAACTGGCTATTTTCCTAGGGTTTTACGACTTTGCGTACACCGTGCGCCGGGGCTCCGCCCCAAACCCCGCCAAAGGAGCTAAGCTCCTTTGGAATCCTGCAATATAGGGCTGCTTCTCACACTCTCTTTTGTCGCATCGTAAGCGCTCAATAATGGAACGTATTGACAAGTAAGGCGGCATTTGCCGCCTTTCTTATTTCATCTTGAACTACTTCTGCATGTCATCAGCCCATGGCAGATAATCACCCACAACAAAGCCCGTTTCAAATTTATCAGGCAGTGTCGTTAGTAAATAAAAGATGTATTCGTTCACATTTAAGCCATTGGCTTTTGCGGTCTCCATCAGTGAATACACTACGGCACTAGCTATTGCGCCGCGTGGTG
>JAGBXG010000463.1 GCA_017629415.1 Pseudomonadota bacterium
CCAGATACCGGAGCACGCCTGGTTTGCGACTTGATATGCACTGAATCCCGTGACTTGGGCTCAGAAGATTGATTCCGATGATGATGGAAAACCTCTTTTGACATGACAAATGTATCCCCCAAAAATCTGAGACAAAGCAGCCAATGCGATTCAGAATCCGCCATGGCGTATGCCGGCGCAGGGTTATACCCAAGCCGGACATAGCCATGGCTGCGCGCCGTATGAAGCCCATATGGGCGAAATAGGCGCGCCCCGAATGCCATCAAAGTCTTATCATCAAAGCCATGAAAGACTTTGCATATCCGCTGCTCTCTTAAATATCGTTTGAAAAGACAACAAAAAACAAAAAAAAGCCGCTGTCGAATAACAACGGCCTTTAAATGTCATTTACGGCAAATTATGCCGATAAAACTTAAACCATGCCAATCCCGTCATCACAGCAACAATCCCAAGATTCGACAAGATATTGAAAGTATGGTTGCCTTGTAATGCTTCTTTGCTAAAGTCAATTGAATTCAGCATTTCAGCAGTATATGCATCAAAGATGGATGAAAGCCACGAAATCACAACGACAACCCCAATCCACAAAGCTACCGTTTTAAACAGCTGCTTTGATTTGAACCAAATCGCACCTGCAAAAAAGACACTTTGAGAACTTAATATGCTTAGCCAAGCGCTGCTTTCTGTAATGCCTTTAATCAGATCGGCCATGGATGTCACAAATGGATTCTCTTGCTGAGGCATACCGTTGGCAGCAGCTACAGTATTCAACGCCTCAATACTGTGAAGCATAATAGTCTTTTCCATAAAAAGAGACCCCATGCCAAGCACCATAGGAATTAAGATGACATAGAGCAAAAAAGGCGCTGCAAATTGCTCCACTCGCGAGCAAGGCAGCAACAGCATCGCACTGGCCTGGCTTCGCTTGTGATATGCCTTAAAACATCCGGAAGTCATGATCGCGCATACCAGGGGAAACGTCAATAACGCTCCAATCATAACTACTGCATGTAAGAAAGCCGCCAATCCAGGCTCAGAAGCTATATTTGAAACCAAAAAATGCAAGCTTCCAAATGCCGCAAAATACAAAACTACGGCAATCGATAAAGGTACAATATGCGTACGAAGCAAAAGCTGAAGCAGCTTTCCAAAACGTTGAATAGAAAATATTTCGGACATGATGCAAAACCCTAATCTGTTTGAAATCTCAGTTGCTGCACATCTGCAAATGCTCTAACACTTGCTCGCCATCCATAACCATTGCATTAAAAAGAATTTCAAGATCGAGATCGTCCAATGTCTGAACAGGCGCATCTCCGCGCAAAGTCAGGCCGATTCGACCGCGTTCTGTGTCATCATGATAAATGACTTCAGCTTCCGGTTCATAAGCACCAAAATGGAAAGTTTTGAGCAAATTCTCGGCGGTATCGCAAAGCGCAAGATGCTGCTCCTCCATGATAATCACAGCATCAATCAAGCGTTCAAGATCACGAACCTGATGCGTTGAAATGATAATCAGACGCTCCTCTCCCTGACATGTCGCAAGCATTTTTCTAAAAATCGTCTTGCTCGGGATATCGAGACCATTTGTCGGCTCATCCATCAGCAAAATGCGCGTATTGCATGCAAGTGCAAAAGCAATATAGGCTTTTTTGCGCTGCCCCTGACTCATCGTATGGAGTTTTTGATCCAGTCTGATATTGAACTGTTCCAGATAGGTCTTCATCTTCTCTAGAGAGAATTTAGGATAAAAAGCACCGTAAAGGGAACCGTATTTGAGAGAGGTCATGGCCGGGAAATCAATTTCTTCCTGCAGCAAAAAAATATCCTGCAGCATCAATGGATTGCGCTTAAA
>JAGBXG010000058.1 GCA_017629415.1 Pseudomonadota bacterium
CTCAATCGTGGGCACCCTCTCAGTGTCCATGCGCCTAAACGCGGAGTGCTGGAGATGAGCGATGTGAATCTTTGGGAGTTGACCTTGAATCGCAAGGATGTGTAGTGTACTTGCCTCGAGGTTTAAGTGTTTTCACTTCGCATTCTTACGCTTCTTTAGAGAGAACATCATATGATATTCGATTTGAAAATCATATGATAATCAATTTGAAAATCATATGATAATCGATTTGAAAATCATATGATAATTGATTTGAAAATCATATGATAATCGATTTGAAAATCATATGATAATCGATTTCAGTTTTAGCTTTAGTCAATTCTGAAGTAAGCACTTTAATTAATAGAAAAGGGTAATTCGTTTGCCAAGAAGGGCTGTAGCTGTGCCAAGAAGGGTGTTTAGTGTGCCGAAAAGAGCATTTACTCTGCCATGAAGACAAATACTTTAAAGGTTGTGTATGGCGGTGCTTTTGGGGTGACTTTCGTTTAGGGTGGGGGCTGTTATCGGCAACCGTTTCTTACCTAAATAGTATGCTGACGGTAAGGAATAGCATGCTATCGGCAAGAAACAAGGGGATTTCGTGGGGGCGGATGGGTGGAGCATTTTGTTGATCGCGTGTGAGGGGCGTGTTTTTCTGTGGGGTGACTTTGGGTTGGTTCTCTGGGGAGTCTTGATTTTTCAGTTTTGTTGGGGCGGATTTGGTTTGTGGGGGGCGCTTTATGATATCTTATTAAGGAATAATTTCATCGGAGGACTCTGTATGGAAGAGCTTAAATCACACACAATTGTTATCCCCTCGGTCGCAACGACAAGTGGGGCTGGTCAGAAGCCAAAATTATTGGTGACTGCTGGTCCATTAGAGGGTCGTGAATATGTGATGTTAAAATTTCCTTACACGATTGGTTCGGGTTTGACAAATGACCTTTCAATCGCAGATTCTACGGTTTCCCGTCGCCATTGTGAAATCACAACGGATATGAATGGGAACTTGACGATTAAGGACTTGGGTTCTACAAATGGTACGGCGATTGAAGGGGTGAAGGTGACTTCGGCTCGTCTGTCGTCGAATACAGAGGTGCAGATTGGGCGCACACGCATTGTGGTGCCGTTGGTGCAAGATCGTCCTGAACTGACAATGAGTGCGCGTGAACAGTTTGGAAATAGCATTGGGCGCACGCCTCTGATTCGTCATGTCTTCCATTTGGCAGAACAAGCTGCCGCCTGCGACAGTGCCGTGCTCCTTTTAGGTGAGTCGGGCACGGGCAAGGAAGAACTCGCAGAAGATATCCACAATGAATCGGCCCGTAAGGAAGGCCCCTTCATTGTGTTGGATTGCAATGCCTTTTCGTCTCTGGAACAAGCCCACCGCGAACTTTTCGGCGAAGGGGAGATGAAGGGCGTATTGGAATTGGCCAGCGGTGGTACGCTGTTTGTGGACTCGATTGACCGTTTGCCCGCCGATGCGCAACCCCTCTTACTGCGTGCAATTGAGACGCGTAAAGACATTCGTTTCATCGCCGCCTCCTGCCAAGATTTGGCCGCAATGGCGCGTGATGGCGCCTTCTTCCCGCCTTTGCAGTATGCGTTGGCAGTGATTGTGATTGAATTGCCGGCGTTGCGTCGCCGTAAGGACGATATTTCGTTGCTCTTGTCTTCCATCGCCGAACGCCTTCACGTCTCTGAAGCAATCCGCGATTGGTGTGAACAACCCGCCACGGTTGCCTTCTTGCGTCGCTATAACTGGCCGGGCAACATCCGTGAAATGCGTTCGCTTTTAGAACGTCTGCAGTCCTTGGGGCGCATTCCTGCGGATTTGGGCGTCTTCTTGCGTGGCGAAGTGAAGTTGGATGTAGATGAAGAGGTTGAAGATGCCGCCTTTACGGTCTCTGCAGATCGCCCCTTCAAGGATTTGAAAAACGAGATTATTGAAGATTTTGAACGTCGTTATTTGAGCGATTTGCTCGCTCGTAATGCGCAGAATATCTCTCAATCTGCTCGTAGCGCAGGCATTGAACGTGCGTATCTGCAACGTCTGATTCGCAAGTACGGCATGCGTAATACCGACTAAATCCATTTTTATTTCGACTTTGATGCGGCGGCATTCGCATGCTGCCGCTTTTTTAACAAAAGGCTTTTTTATGGCATACATTGTGCGGTTGCGCGGGGCGCTCATTGAAAAGACACCCGCAGTGGTTACAATCGAGTGCGCTGGGGTGGGCTACGCACTGGCGGTTCCGCTCTCCACCTTTGACCGTCTGCCTGCATTAGGTGAGGAAGCGACCCTCTTTGTGCACCATGTCGTGCGTGAAGATGATGAACTCCTCTTCGGCTTTCACACCGATCGCGAACGCCACTTCTTCCGCACCCTTCTCACCATCTCGGGCATTGGGCCGAAATTAGCCCTCAGCGTGCTCAGCGGTTTGACGCCAGGGGAATTGGCCACCGCAATCGCAGAAGGCGACGTGAAGCGTCTCTCCTCCATTTCAGGCGTAGGAAAGAAGACCGCCGAACGCATTATCGTGGAATTAAAGGATAAGGTCAATCCCTTAGAAGCGGTGGCCTTACGCGGAAAAGAACGCGGAGACGATGCGACACCAGCCGTCCTGCGCGA
>JAGBXG010000464.1 GCA_017629415.1 Pseudomonadota bacterium
AATCCGACTTTTTCGCCGTTTTCAAATCCGACTTTTTCGCCGTTTTCAAACCCGACGGTTTTGCCGTTTTCAAATCCGACTTTTTCGCCGTTTTCAAACCCGACGGTTTTGCCGTTTTCAAACCCGACGGTTTTGCCGTTTTCAAATCCGACTTTTTCGCCGTTTTCAAACCCGACTTTTTCGCCGTTTTCAAATCCGACTTTTTCGCCGTTTTCAAACCCGACTTTTTCGCCGTTTTCATAGGCCTCTTTTTTAATTTCTTTAATGGCTCTGCACATATTCACCTCACAAGATTTAGGTGGAAATGAAATATCGAAATTTAAGCTTGCTTTAATCAAATTTGCGGCATCGGGATCGATGTGTTTAAAACGTTCATCCGAATTCACCAACATTTTCGAGATCTTGACCTGCTCCAGATGCCTGAATACAGGCAAAGACTTCGCGGAGATTGTTCCCATGCGGCACATTTTCTCTGATCTGCGAAAACATCAAATCCGGATCCATCGGTGTGATTTGAGACATTTCAATGTCCGTATCATGAAACAATGCCCAAATCTTTGCAACACAGTGGATACCAGACATCTTGAATTCTGTGGCTGCTGGAATGCTGGACTTGTCACAGGAACCAGTACTGCTGGACAAGAATGTGTCTCCAAACCTTCACATATACTTCGGTCCGTATTCACTGCATCAAAACATTGGTGATGCGACCTTCGGAAGTCAGTACTGATAACTAAGGAGAACTACCCACCCACTTTAGTGTAACGGTGTACGCAAAGCTGATAACAGAAAACAGATGAGACAAAGAGTCAACTACCCACCGCCTAAAGGCGGTGGGTAGTTGACTCAGTAATCATCAGGGAAAATAGATCGAGTATAGGTAAAAATATCATCAGAACTTATACAGGACACTACATCATCTACGTTATCAGAAAACAGCTGGCACATCTCTTTCTGATGAGCCAAAGATATATTTAAGGGATGTTGTGGATTTTCGTTTTCATGTCTGAATTTTACACGGCAGGTCTTGAAAACAATGTCTGCCTCATCCATGTCTGCATCTGCGATCATTGCTTCGTAAGTCATGCTCATTCTGTGCTTCGGTTTCTCAAGGCTTAATGAACTGAGATAACCTAGCTGAGTTTCCAGCTCACTTCGCCAGTGGATGTATGTGGTTTTCAGGTCTTGTCTGTGAAGTTTGCAATACATACACAAACACCAATTCTGCGCAATCTGTGGGCATCTGGCATGAACAAACCCCTTATATTTCCTCTTAGAGTAAGCCATTTCATAGGTTCGATCGCTTGTGAGATCACTATGTTCATGCTCAACATGCTTTACTCTAAACTTGCGTAATATGTGTTCAAGAAACCGAACACGATGTTCCAGATATTCCACATACTCTCTTTGGCTTTCAAAACATTCACGTCTTCTCATTGTCGCCACCTCTCGAAATTCAAGTTATTGCTATTAGACCGCAGCCACTATCGACAAATCAACACGCTCTTACACCACATAAAATATCCTATCCTTCCGCCAGCACCACACCAATAAATTGAAGACATCTTTAAACACTTCGGGTTTCCGCATAAATACTTTGCTGGCACAATCAACATTTCCCATGGCAACCTCCTGTTGGATAAACTCAGAATAGGATTTCAGCACAATCTTTGTGCGCCATTTCGTTACCCGTGTGATGCCAAGCCAAATGTGGTTGTGACGATTTTTTTAAAAAAAAGCGCAAAATTTTTAAGGCAACGTGTGCTTTTTTGAAAAAAATGTCGCCATCATTTCTGCAATTCCTTAATCTTTGGACACAAAAAAAGTCGCCCTTCTGATTTGAAGGACGACTTTTCATGTTATCAGCGATTAAAACCTGATGAACCATTCCATCATGGCGTATCAGAAAATCTATGATACTGGCTTATCTTCAGACTCATCGTTGGATTCTGAATTTTCTTTGGAATCAACATTGAGTTCTGAGTTTTCTTCAACTTTATCTTCAGCTTCAGCATTTTCTTTGGCGTCAGATATCGTATTTTCTGCCACCTTATCTTCCGTATCTGTATTTTCCGTGGTCACCGCATTAAAATCCGATTTATCTGCGGTTTCGGTTGTTTCTGAGCTGGTTTCATCAGTGTCATTATCATCCTCTTTTTTGCCGGCTTCATCGCGGAGATACATGCCGCTTTTGTAATAGAAGCATATCAAGGCGATCATGGAAACGACACCGACAGCTCCGAGAATAATCCAGATAATCCAAGGATTGTAAAGGTTCCAAAGGACTTCATTGGCAGCATACACATCGGCCACGCCGGCGTGAGTTTGAACTGCGTTCATTAAATCAGCCAGTTTCATATTTTCCATAGCGGCTGAAGTCAGGACATTGTTATCGAGCAAGTACTGTTTTGCCAGCACTTCTTTGGATGAAAACAGCTGATAGAGGGGACCAGAAAGGAAGTTACCTGCTGCCCAACCCACCGCAAACGGGATGTTGGAATATCCCATATAAATGGCTTTTTTATCTTCGGGTGCGGTCATGCCGATGTATTCATTGAATTTCGGCGAGCAAATGATTTCACCAATGGCGAAGATAAAGATAGCCAAGCATGCCATACCACCAGACATGGTCATACCTGACATGATGAAGCCGACCACAGAGATGATCATACCCAACACAAGTGAAGTCATCATTTTATAGCGTGCAAAGAAGGCGCTGAGCGGCAAGACGAAAAGGATAATGGCAGCCGAATCGATGTTAATGATCATTTCGGGTTTAAGTGCGCCATCCGATTCAAGCCATGAAGTAATGCCTAAAGCAGCGATGACACTGCCGGCATCGCGTCTGTCAACCCATTCATCGAGGAAGTTGGGGAGCAAATCCCAAAGCTGCATGAACATGAGCCAGAAGCCCGAAACGATGAGGAGGAAGCACAGCATACGCTTATCATCCCACAATGTTTTGAGCGTCTTGATGAGTACGCGCACAGGCCCCTCTTTCTTTTGAGTTTCCTCGATTTTTTCGTCGTTAGTTTTGGGGGCATCTTTTTTAGCGGGTTCTTTAAACAAGAAGATGGTGACAAGAAGGTTGATGGCGGTCACGATTGCCGCGCCATAGAACACATGGCTCCAGGTGGGGTCGCTGTCTGAGCCACGAAGAGCAGTAGCGACCATAGGGGCGAGAAAACCGCCGACATTGACGACCCAATAGAAGAGACCGAAGCCGAAGCCAGAATTGTGTTCATTGAGTGACTGAGCCACCACGCCTTGGACAGGCGGCTTAAAGATGGCGGTGCCCACACCAATGGTGCATCCGGCGATCATCATCAGGATAAAATTGATCCCGACATTGAGTTCGGTTGTTCCAGTGATGAGATGTGCAATGGGCAGAATATTGGCCATCATCAAATATCCGAGGATATTGATGGTAAAGGCGGTAAAGAGGGATTTTTTATATCCGAAGGATTCGGCGAAACCGCCGGAAACCATAGGAATCAGGCACTGAAGCAAAGCCCAAAGTCCAAAGATTGCGCCTTTTTGTGCAGGGCTTAAGCCGAGACCGCCGACGCCATCAGAAACCATCATCAAGGGCAGGACGGCACGTATCCCGAAGTAGGCGAGTCGCTCGCCAGCTTCAAGCACGTTAGCCGTCCAGAAAGCAGGTTTGATGCTTTTCATGGTGGCCACGGCACCTATTTTTTTATTTTTTGCCATGGAAAACTCCTTTGTTTAAGGTTCAAAAGCATCTATTTGAGACAGATGCTGTTAAAAGTGAAAGAATATTCGGCATGAGAATGCACGGGGCGTTGCGGGGTGTCCCCGCATGGAGTGTAGGCGCGTATTGGTGCGCGGCTATGGCGGCCCTTCATGGCCGCCATACGCCTTGCGTGGCGCGTCTATTTTGCGTTGCAAAATACGCCGCGCCAATAGCGCCGCAGGGGGTAGGCGCGTATTGGCGTAGCCAATAGCGCCGCAGGGGGATTCCCCCTGTGCATAAAACAGACCACGATGTCACAAAACATGTGCCTGTGTAGTTTATATAGGTTTTACAACTACATAAAACAGTAAAATAATGACATCATTAAATATTTGTGATTTTAGTTATTTTGGTGCGATAATTAAAAGTGTTTTTGTTTTGTGCATGTTGCACGTTTTGCAAGTGTTTAGAGGAGAGATTGGATGGCAGGGACGGGATTATATGTGGATCCTCAGACAGTAAGCCGCAGGTGTACAGTCAGTTCGCCCGATTATCAGCCTCTGACGCCTTTGGATTGGGTTGTTCTTGATTTTACAGACGGTTTACGTTCGCTTGACGGCATGTCTCGTTTGGTACCGGCCACACACGAACAGCTTGCCGAGGCATATATTCATCTTCGTCTGTTGGGATTTATTACTTGGACTCCTATTGAAAAGCGTTCCAATCCTGAAAGCAAGCAGCAAATTGATACGCGTTCCCAGCTTCCCCCTGTGATGACGCATGGAGCCGACGGTTTATCCAACCCATTGAAGTCAAAATCTGCACCTTCCTTGCACCAGATTTCGGACGAAGTATGTGCGCAGTATCTTCCGGTACACTGGATTGAAAGATTCCGAAGGTTTCAGCCTGAAATGGTCGATGAGACGCTTGATATTCCGGTTGAAACTCAGATTTTTGCGGAGTTTATTTTCCAGAATTTGTCTTCAATGACGCATCAGGATTTACTGGGTCTTCCTGAAGGCTGCAAAGACAAAGCAGCCGTTCGACAAGGTTATATGCTTCGCACGAAGCAATTTCATCCGGATCGTTATTTCCGCAAAAACATTGGGGTATTTACGCCACGTATTGCCGCTATATTTAAAGCGGTAACCGTTGCTTTTACGACATTGCAGACCATGAGATAGCATTGTCTTCTATTTTATCGTGAAGGCATTCTACATTTTAAATATCAAACACCAGGATCTTGAATATGACGGATTATGCACTTGGTATTGACCTTGGAACCACTAATTCCTGCGTTGCTATTGTTGAAAACGGCAAGCCCATTATTGTCGCCAACAAAGCCGGCTATAAGACTACGCCATCGATAGTGGCCATTGCCGAATCTGGGAAGCGTCTGATTGGTCAGCTTGCTAAACGCCAGGCCATTACAAATGCGGCAAACACGGTTTATGCGACAAAGCGTCTGATAGGCCGAAGTATAGACGATCCTGAAGTTCAAGAGTGCATGGAAACTCTGCCCTATGAAATCGTGGAAGGACCGCACCAAGACGTTCGCGTCAAGATGAAGGACAAGCTTTATTCATTGCCTGAGATTTCGGCGATGATTTTGGGCGAACTTCGTCAGGTTGCTGAAGATTACATTGGGGAGCCGATCAATCAGGCGATTATTACAGTGCCGGCTTATTTTAATGATGCTCAGCGTCAGGCGACCATTGATGCCGGTAAGATTGCCGGTCTTGATGTCATGCGCATTATCAATGAACCGACTGCAGCAGCCATTGCTTACGGCACACAGACGAAAAAAGCTCAAACGATTGCAGTTTTTGACCTTGGTGGCGGTACGTTTGATATTTCGATTTTGAGCATTGATGAAGGCATTTTCAATGTTCTTTCGACGACTGGCGACACATTCCTCGGCGGCGAAGACTTTGACAATCGTATTATCGAACATCTTGTGCTTGAATTTGCCCGCGAAAATGATGTCGATCTTCGCGAAGATGCCATGGCCATGCAGCGTCTCAAGATTGCCGCAGAAAAAGCCAAATGCGATTTGACTGAACTCATGGTGACTGAAATCAATCATCCGTTTATTCAGACGACCGCAGATGGTACGGCCCTCCATCTGAATGCGACTTTGACTCGCGAACAATTTGAAGATTTGGTCATTGATCTCATCAAACGTACGCTGAAGATTTGCCAGATTTCCATGATGGATGCGAACGTCACTCAGGATGATATTGATGAAGTTGTATTGGTGGGTGGTATGACGCGTATGCCGCTCATCCAGGCAGCCGTCAGCGAATTTTTCCGCACCAAACCTGCCAAAAACATCAACCCGGATGAAGTGGTGGCAGCCGGTGCCGCCATTCAAGCCGATGAACTGCTCCATCAAGGGATGCAGCATATTCTGCTTGATGTCACGCCGCTCGATCTCGGCATTGCGATTCATGGCGGCAATTTCCATGTCATTACGCCCAAAAACACGACCATTCCTTGCGCCAACACGACAGTTTTTACGACTTCGTTTGACAACCAGACCTCTCTTCGCATTATCGTGCTTCAAGGCGAAGCCAGTGCAGCCGCCGACAATCAAGTTTTGGCGGAATTCACATTCTCCGGTATCCGTCCTGCCCCTGCAGGCACTGTGGATATCGAAATTACCTTTGATGTCGATGCCGACGGTATCGTCAAAGTGACCGCATGCGACCTTGAAACGAAGAAAGAGCATCAAGTCACCGTTGAACGTTCCTCCAATCTGACGCCGGAAGAAATTGAAGCCATGATGCGCGATAATGCCGAATACCTAGCCTCCCAGAAATCGGCTGACGAAGCTCGCAATGTTTCCGGTCGTCTGAAAAATAAAATGGCAGAGCTCCGCGAAATGGTTCAAACCAAAACCCTGCCCGACTCTATTTCCACTTATGCCCTCAAGCTTCTCAAGAGTGCAGCCGATGCACTCGAAACCCCCGATGATGTTAAGCAAATGAATGTCATCTGCAATGATATCAGCAACACCATCGATCTCATTGCCGAAGGCAATTAAACGCATACGCATGGCGTCAAAAGGCTTTGATAGAGAGAAGAAGAAAAGCCAAGCTTCCAATACATTTTGAGATTTGACGTGGGGGGATGTTTCCCCCCACGCGGCTATTGCGCCAGCGCAATACGCCGCTCCCCCTTCTTCACAGGTCAGAATCATGCAGATATCCGATTTCTTACAGAAGCATCTTTCGCCTAAAGCTGTCATATTGCTGGCTTATGAATCCGGCATTACAGCTCACTTTGACGCTTATCTTCAGCAGATCTGGCCCCAGGGACGCATTCTTATTGTCACGGAATCGTTTTATCGCGAATACGCTGAACGCACACTTTTGCCGGCGCTCAATGCCTATGGATTTGAACCGTCTTATTGTCTTTGTGTCAAATCAGCCGGTTCAACTTATCGTGCGCAAATTGAAGAATCGCTTGGTGATGGCGCAATTGACGGTATTGTTGGCATCGCTGCCTTGGGCTCTTCAGAGCTTTTTGCAGCCACACGCCAGTGTGCCTGCGCACTGAATATTGCCTGCTGTGCATTATTCGATCAACTGTGCCCGCGAGATGCATTTGCTGCTTGCAGCGAAACCGACAGCAAGCCATGTGCGGATGCGATTTTCTTTGATCTCGATGCGATTCGTCAAAAAAACCGCGATTTACGCGATGCATGGCTTAACCTTGAAGTTGGAGTTTATGCCCTGAAAGCCGATATGGCTGCCGCCATGGCTTTGGGTCGCCGCATTCATACAGGTGTGCCTGAAGCCTTGAATGAGGCCATGCCGCCACGCATTCCCGATTTGCATACACCTTCCGAAGATGATTTGGCACAGCTATGTGAAGCCTATTGCTGGCGCGCTGTTGCCATGCGGTTGCTCCCCCATCATACTTCTTTACAAACCGTGTTGGATTATGGCCATGCAAGCCCCGACATGCCCGAATTTCCAGCTTCTGCTCAAGCTTTAATGATGGCGACCATTTTTGAAGCGGCTTTAGAACTCGAATCTCTTGAAATTTCTCCTGAAGACTGTGCCAATCATCAGCCTCCAAAAGAAATTCTTCACCGAACATTGCAGCAAATTTTATTAGAAGATAACGTCAAATTCGAATGGCTCAAACGTGCCGATGAAAACTATGAAGATCGCCATGCTTTGCGTCACACGATCAATGCACTTGTCATGAACTGGGATGATTTTTGCGCAAAACTCCGTCCTATCAGCGACGTTCTTCAAGCGATCAGCGCACAAAATGCTGGTCAAGATAATGCCGAAATAGATCCCGCCCTCAAGACGTTATGGCTGCATGCTGCCCGATTTGCGCCCAAATACACTTTCCTTAAACTGTTTCATGACATGGGCATTATCGAGCCGGCACTTTACCTTTAGTTTATGCTTTTTTCCCAGATGACCAAGATATGAAAAAATACTTTTCCTTTTCATTTGCTCTGACTTGCTTGCTCGCGATGCCTTGTTTGGCTCAGGCTCAATCTTTTGAAACCGTTGATGCTTGCAAAAATCTGCGTCAGGAAATCTCAGCCGCCGTTGAAGCCTCCAAACCGTTGGCCGGACTGCTCACCGATAAAGCTATTACCCAAGAGAAATTTCTTGCCGAACTTTATGAAGGGGTAAAAGTTTTATCCAAATCCGGCGAAATGTTTTTTAAAGCTTCGGACAGCCATGAATCGACTTGCAAATCGATGTTGACTCAAGCTGGCAAACAGGAAGAAATCCGCATGATTTATGACTGGTACCTTGAGCCGGTTCAAATCGCACATGCCTTTTTCCATCGTGCCCGTGAAGCCGCCATTCATTTAAACCGCCAGGCCGATGTGGATGCGTTCAATACCACCATGAGCGAGTATGACGCGGCTGTCATGAAGCTGGTCGGGGTTTGTGAATCAGACCTTGCAAATACACCGTCTGCATCCACGTGTTCTCAGCTTTCTGCCAAACTGGGCGATGTTTTGAAATAAGGATATAACAGCCTTATTGAATGATCTTTTTCGCACGGTGTGCTATTATCCCACATGTGGTCATGTGCTTTAAAAAAGCGCATGACGATCTCATTTGGATAAATCATTGTCCAACCTTATATGGGGTGCGTCATTCTGATCCGATTACGGTTACGATTCCGGCTCACAAAAGGCGAATACAATTTGAAACAATCTGCACGCAACCGCAGAAAATAAGGCATTTAAGACAATAAGTCTCAATAATTTACAATCGGCATGACGTTTGCTAAAAGTTCAAAATGTAGACGGCACGAAGCCGTCAGCTTTTAGCAAATGTTATTCAAGACATTGCTGCAAATGTATTGCAGCACACTTAATTCTCAATTTGGAGGTTTTTTATGAAGAAATCACTTTTTGCTATCGCCGCTCTCGCCGTCGCCGGTCTCGGTTTTGCTGGTTGTGATGTGAATACAACCAACCCAGATTCACCTATCACAGATGCTTGCAACAACACATGCCTTGAAGGTGAAAAATGTCTGACCACCAGCGACGTTGTCAACATCACAGAAGCTACCTGCTTTGCTGAAGACAAAATTACTGATGACGAATGTGCTAATGGTCTTCAGCTGAATGATGACGAATCACTGACCTGCGCTGAAGCTCAGGCATGCGGCGACATCACATGCGAAGTCGGCACATACTGCACCACAGCCCTTAACGGAGAAGGCGTTGAAGAACAGGGTTGCGCCACCGCAGCGGTTCCCGATTGTGAATCCAAAGGCATGCTCGCTGAATGGCAGGATGACATGACCGTCCTTTGCATTACCGCAGACGTCAGAACATGCACAGATGACAGCGGTTGCGAAGATGGTTACATCTGCGACGATACAGAAAAAGTCTGCGTTGAAGGTACACGCGAAGAACTCAATGAATATACCTATGTTCGTATCGATGACCTTACTTCTCCTAACGTAGCTTGCTGTGGCAAAGAAACCTGTAATAATGGCTGCACAAAAGACGATCCCGGTGCCGACATTGATGCTATTGCTCTCGTTAAAGCTGATAATACCGTGAAATATGCTACAACAGTAGCAGGTTATGCAAATGCATTCCTCAAGGGTGGTGATTTCTACAAAGAGGGCAACACAATGGCTCTCGATCAGAATCAAGTTCTTGGTGAACCTGATTCATTCAAGACCTATGGTGGTGCAACCGGTAATCCTGCTGATGTTGAATGTCATTACACGAATAAAATAATTTCTGAAGGCGAACCTGCAGCCAGTGATTATACTTTTGCTTCCCTTGGTGGTGAAGGTGGCTATATCATCGTTCAGATGGATGGTAAAATCGAAGCCGGTGATAAACTTGATGTTCTCGAAGTTGGTGACTGCAAACTCATCAATAAATCTGGCAATGTCGAAGGTAAAGCTAATCAGGAAGAAGTTAAAGTTCAAATCTCCATCAATGCTGAAGATGGTAGCTGGAAGACAGTTATTGCAAAGGCCCAAGCCAGCAATGGCCTCATTTCTTCTACAATCACGGAAGATACATTTAAATAAAATATAGGCTTTTGCTTAGGCAAACGAAGCCTCCTCATTTGAGGGGGCTTTTTTTTGGCCTAAATAAGGGCGACAACAGTATTTCAGCATTGAGCTGCGACAAGAAATCAAACTTTCATGTGGATAAAATGCATAAAAAAAGCGAGAGGCTGTTCTGTGTCCTCTCGCTTTTCTGTTTGAATAGCTTACCTGAGTAGGATTTTATGTTTCTGGGGGGATGAATGCT
>JAGBXG010000465.1 GCA_017629415.1 Pseudomonadota bacterium
CCCCAAGCAAAAGCATTTGGCGCGTATCGCAAGATAGCGCCAAACAGACGGCGCGTATGGCCGGCCGAAGGTCGGCCATAGCGGCGGCAAATTTACAAGTTCAAATGCTCACAAGTATGGTAAAATGCGGTCTTTGAAAGGCGTAATGCCGCTGATACGGGAAATATTATGGATTACAAACAGACTGCATTGACTGATTTTCTTCGGATTATGGAAAAACATGGCCTGCTGACAAACGAGCAGGTGCAGATGATTCAGGTGCGTCAGAATACGATTCGTGCCGTTGTGCGGAAAGAAAAGACGCATGGAAATATGAATCAGCGTTACGATGTCAATCCAATCGAACTGGTCATGGGGTCGGGTGCCAAGCTGTCAGACGACAAGCCGTTTGAAGAGGAAAAGCTTGTCGAACTTTGGGCAAATGAAAAAAATGCCGTTTATTTCAGAATTGATCCGCTGCGGCTTGATGCCAAAATGATAACGGAAGTTTTCAGCCAGAATTATGCAAAACTGAATGTCATTTTGCCCATTTCGCTTCAGGATAATCTGCTGACCATTGCCACAGATTATCCGAATCCTGATGAACTGGTCAGAATGCTGCGCACCACGCAACCGAAGTATGAAATCAAGACGGTGATGTCTTCGAAATCATCGATTCTGCGCTGCATTGCTGAAGTTTATGGTTTCAGAACAAGTGTGGCGGCTGCGGTGACGGAGCATACGACGACTTCCAATCAAATGTCGATGGCGATTTCGAATCTCGAACAGTTCGTCTCGATTCGGCAATTGGAAGATATTGATGCCTCCGACAATCATATCGTCAATGCCGTTGAATATTTGCTGAACTACGCTTTCAGCCAGCGTGCAACAGACATCCATTTTGAACCTAAACGCACCCAATGCCTTGTCCGTTTGCGCATCGACAGTGTGCTTCATATCGTGCATACCTTACCGATTATTGTGCATGCGCCGATTGTGTCACGTCTGAAAATGCTGGCCCGTATGGATATTGCTGAAAAGCGCCGTCCTCAGGATGGCCGTATCAAAACCGAATATCAGGGCCAAGAAGTTGAACTTCGTGTCTCCACCATGCCGGTAGCTTTTGGCGAAAAAATGGTCATCCGTGTTCTGAATGCCGGCAAACTGTTTTGCGGTATCGAAGGCCTGGGCATGGATGAGGAAGAAACGGCCAGATTCAAGCGCATGCTTGCCGCCAGAACCGGCTTGATTCTCGTAACGGGCCCCACAGGAAGCGGCAAAACAACGACACTTTACAGTGCCCTGCGCGTGCTCTGTTCGCCGGAAGTCAACATTACCACCGTCGAAGACCCGGTTGAAATGGTTTATGAGGATTTCAATCAGGTCCAAATTCAGCCCAAAATCGGCCTCGATTTTGCGCAAACACTCCGCACTGTCCTTCGCCAGGACCCCGACATCGTCATGGTCGGCGAAATCCGCGATCCCGAAACTGCACACATGGCGGTTCAAGCGGCTTTGACCGGCCATCTGGTGCTTTCTACCCTTCATACCAATGATGCGCCATCTGCCATTACACGTCTGCTCGACCTGGGCATTCCGCCTTTCCTGCTGGCTTCCTGCCTGCTGGGCACTATCGCGCAACGTCTCGTCCGCAAAGTCTGTCCGCATTGCAAACACTCGCGAGGCATGACCGAATCCGAAATGTTACTCATGGGACTGCGTCAATCGTCCACACAGCGCGCGACCTTAAAACTCGTCGAAGGTGAAGGCTGCCCCGATTGCCGAAAAACCGGCATGCATGGCCAGACCGGCATCTTTGAAGTGCTTGAAATAGGCCCGACAATGCGCCGCCTTATCCATGATGCCGCCGATTCCGAACGTCTCATGCGCACAGCCAGATCAGACGGCATGAACACTTTGCTCGAAAGCGCACTCCATAAACTTGGAAACGGCGAAATTCCTATTGGGGAAGTCATTCGCGTCCTCGGTATGGCTGAACAATAAATCCCTGCCAATCCTTCGAGTTTAAAGCGCCGCTATCTGCGATACGCGCCGCTTGTTTGGCGCTATCTGCGATACGCGCCAAATGCATCATTCTATTGCGGGATTCCAAAGGGGCTCAGCCCCTTTGGCGGGGTTTGGGGCGGAGCCCCAAAAGAACTAAAACTCAAAGATATGCCAATTGAACACCCGATACCGCCTGTATTTTTGCCTCAGAAATCGAACATTTTGATTTTGGGCAGTTTTCCATCTGTCAAA
>JAGBXG010000466.1 GCA_017629415.1 Pseudomonadota bacterium
AATAAGTATTGCATCGAAGCCGATAACGTTTGCGTAGATAAAAAAGATGCTGACGCCGATTGTACTGCATACAATGAATGTAAGAGCAACAAATGTGATGCTGAAAGCAAAAAATGTGTTGCAGTTGCCCCTGAAGAAAATGACTGCGCTGCAACATGCACCGATACCAACAAATACTGCAATGGCGATGGTGCCTGTGTAGATAAAAAAGATGCTGACGCCGATTGTAGTGCAGACAATGAATGTAAAAGCGGTGACTGCAGCGATGCTGGCAAGTGTGTTGCGGCTTCCACTGATCCTGAATTGCCCGAAGACGGTTCTGCCTGCGAACAGCTTTCAATAGCTTGCAATGGCAAGAATCTCGTGGAATGTGCTGAAGATGCCATGGCTCCCGGCGAATTGGTATGGAAAGTGACCGCATGCGCGGATGCCTGTTTAGATTTGGATGATGCTGATCCTGCTTGCTACAAAGCTTGTGATGAAGCCGACAAGAAAACGGTTAAATGTGATCCTGACAGCGGTGATGACGGCGACAGTCTCAAGGCCAGTATTGAATTGACATGTACTGTTATTGGCGATGGCAAATATGAGATCGTGACAAACCGTACAGAATGTGAAGGTATGTACACATGCGATACAACGACAGGTCTCTGTGAAACAGCCGGTACATCCGAACCCGATAAAAATTTAGAAAATGGCGAAACATGTGAAAAAAATAGTGACTGCAAAAGCCATTATTGTGATGAAGCCACCAAGAAATGCACTGACAAACCTTCGGATAAAAAAGCCAATGGAGAAGCTTGTACAGATGCTAATGAATGTGAAAGCGGTTATTGCAATGAAACTTGTGCCGATATGCCTGTTGCTTCAGGTGCTTCCTGCAAAACTTCAGCAGAATGTACAGAACAAACTGAAATTTGTGGTGCCGAATACACTTGTATCGTAGCCGAAGGTAAAGCAGGTTTGGGTGATGCTTGTACAGATGATGCGTCATGTGCTGCTGAATTGGCATGTGCTGACAGTGGTAAATGCGTACTTTCTGCAGTGAAAGTGTATGAAGGTCAAACTTGTACAGCCGAACCTGCCGAATGTTTTGGTGTGGCTCTTGTGTCCTGCCAGGAAGATCAATGGAATACGGATCCGGAAACTCAGAGCATGGTTTATGTTGTTGAAGCTTGTGCAGAAAAAGGCAATGTTTGTGCAAAATATGAAAGCAAATCTGCTTGCTATGAACCCTGCACAGAAGCTGATGCTACGAAGGTTCTTTGTGACATGGACAATGTCAATGGCAATGACGAATCTCTTGGCAAAGTGACCTATACGTGTAAAGACGTGGATGGAAAACTTCTGTTTGTTCCTACAAAACATGAGAATTGCGATGGTTCAGCCACATGCGACATGTACGATGGAACAGCACGCTGTCTGTAATTTGTCATAGACTTCGAATGAAGTCCGCAAATGACTCACAACGTGTTATGTTATAAGAATGCGGAATGGGATACAGGGTTCCCATTTCGCGTTTAGACGTTGGTCATCAGTACCTGGTCAGCCTGCGAAAACACCCATGTTTGCAGGATTCCAAAGGAGCTCAGATCCTTTGGTGGGGTTCGGGGCAAAGCCCCGTCAGGGTGTGGGGCAGTGCCCCACGAATCATTATCGTTTCACTGATATCAAGCCGGCCCTTTTGGGGTGCCGGTTTTTTTATGGCATATCATTCGGATTTTCTATGAAAACAAAGAATCTTTTGCTGTTATCTGCCGTTTGCATTTTAAATTTGACGGGATGTGATGAAAATTCAGAAACCATCCAACGATGTTCGACGGCAGAACCATGTGCCAGTGCATCGCATGTTTGTGCCAATGGGTTTTGTATTGAGCGTTGCACGGAAACGTCATGTGATATAGGGTTCCGGTGTGATAATGATGGATTGTGCAAAAAAGAAATTGAACAAACGCCGCAGCCTGATGAGCCCGATTGTTCGGATGAAAAAACATGTGGCGAAGGGTTTGTGTGCAATGCTTTGGGTAAATGTGAGGCTGTGATATCACCAGTTGCGTGTTCGGAGGATGCAGAATGCGGTTCTGGTTTGATTTGTGAACAGTCTGCTTGTGTGTCGGCCGAATGCGGTGAAGGCAAAGCTTGTGAACATGGGACTTGTCTGAATGGACGTTGCCAAGCTGTGACATCGCCTGTTTCCTGTTCAAAGGATGACGAATGTGGTGCAGGGTTGATTTGCGAAAAATCAGTCTGTGTTCCTGTCGAATGTGATGAAAACAATCCGTGTACTGCAGAAGATCAATATTGTCAGGCTGGACGCTGTGATGTTCAGCTTTGTCATGGGGATGCAGCCTGCGATGCTGAAAGCTATTGTCATATCGCCAAATGCATGAAAGCTGAGCCATGTCAGGAAGGGACATGTGACGGCAACTTGGTTTGCAGCAAAAAAGGACTTTGCATACCGCATTGCAAAACTTTTGCCTGCTCCGGGGATATGGTTTGTCCGGAAGATGGCTTATGTATAGATCCTTGTACTGAATCATCTTGTGAGGCAGGTCAGGTATGCAATCCTTACGGTCTTTGTGTCACCCGATGTACGCCGGAAAGCTGTGTCGGGGACGGCGTGACTTGTGGTGATGACGGCTTGTGCCATATGCCCGAGTGCTCATCTGAAATTCGTTGTGATGCCAGCTATAAGGTTTGTGATAATTATCATTGCGTTGATAAATGCAAATCCAACGCCGACTGTGCAGATGGTAAGGCTTGTAAAACAAATACGGGACTTTGTGTCGATAAATGCACCGTTGAATCTTGTGATGAGGGAGAAGTCTGTACAGGAAAGGGACTGTGTGTAACGGGTGTTTGCTCCGATCTTGTTCCCTGTGCTGAAGGCAATGTTTGTAATGCCAAACATGTTTGCGTGCCCCCCATGGATGTTTCTAGCGAATGTTACTTTGACCGTCCTTGCCTCGAGACTGAAACCGATTGCAAAGCTAAAAATAAACCCTGTGCGGATCCTGACAAACAATGCAATGCCTATAATCAATGCATTCTAAAATCCGAAGCTGACGGCCTCGGGCTGGGTGAAATCTGTGATGATGCCGATGACACTAAAAAATGTGCTTCAGATTTGGCTTGTATTCAGGATAAAGTCACTGAACTTTATGTCTGCCGCGAAGGTTCGCATCTTTTAAATAAAAAAACATGCACTGCCGGGCTGTTTGAAGACCGATGTGTCGGCAATATCATCATCGAATGCAACGAAGATACAGGCAGAATTGAGGTTCAGGACTGCAAAACGGATTATTCTGATTGGACTGTGCCTTCGACGGGGATTTTCCATGGCGAAGATTTCTATTGTGCCAAACGTATTGATGCAAATTATGTGACCTGTGTGCGTCAATGTGATAACGAAGGCGATGAGATGCATATTTGCGGCTGGGATCCCGAATATACGGATATCGATTACAGCGATCGATATGTTTGCCAAATCAATGGCGACGGATATCAAGGGTATTTTCCCGTCGATTCGGAAGTCTGCCGTTCGACATGCGAATATGAAACAGGCATTTGTGACTGATAGACGTTTAAGAACGGTTTAAATTAGGATTTTTTCATGAAGCATTGTTGGGTTTTATGGGTAGCGTTGGCCGTTCTCACAGGCTGCGAGCATGGGACGCAAGGATTTTTGGGCTCTAAATGAGAAATCGCGAGTGATTGCGGCGGTTTGGCATGCGTGAATCATGTTTGTATTGAACCCTGTACAGCAGATTCCTGTGCGCAGGGGCAAGTTTGTCTGTCCGAAGGGATTTGTGTCGATGCTGCGACGGTGCAGTGTTCGATGGGAGTGGGCTGTTCCAATGCTCAAGCTGTTTGTGTTTACGGTCAATGTGAGATTGTCGATACGGCCGAGTGTTCATTGACAAAACCATGTCCATCACCCAACCAGGTTTGTAATGCCGGCCGATGTACAGAAGTACAATCAACGTCTGAATGTACGGCTTCAAAGCCTTGTAGGGATTCCGATAAAATTTGCGATCTCAGTTCAGAGAGTTGCGTGGATCGTTGTACGCCGACATCATGTCCATCCAGCCAAATTTGCGGTGATGATGGATTTTGTCATGAACGTTGTTCGGGTGACAGCTGCGGCGCAGACAGCCTCTGCATGAACGGTGTTTGCGTGGCCAAATGTACCGAAAATTCATGTGCAGATGGCGAATTCTGTGGTGCCGACGGCCTTTGTGTGACGCATTGTAAGCCGGCATCTTGCAGCACGGGCACAGTTTGCGCGGACAATGGCAAATGTGAGCCGGTTTGTGCGGCTGGAAAATGCGGCACTGGACAGGTTTGCGGCGATGACGGATTCTGTGTCAAAGCCGAATGTTCAGCGATTGAACCTTGCTCAGACGGAAAAGTCTGTTCTTATGGCATGTGTTACGAAGTGGCTTTGGCCAGCTGTTACCATGACCGAGAATGTCCCGAAGGCTATCATTGTGACAACCTTCAATGTGTGGATGAAAATTCCTGTTCCATGACTCGCACGTGTGCCGGTCATAAAATCTGTCACAACGGACGCTGCGTTGAGCCAGAACCCGTGGCTTGCGATAAACAAAATGCATGTCTTGGCGATAAAACTTGTGTCGCGGGACCCTGTGTGGCTTGTGACTGTCGAACGGACCAAATTTGTGCTCCGGATGGTTCCTGTCTTGATGCAGCCATCTCATCGGACGGCCGTTATAAAATCGGTGATGCTTGCGATTGGACTTCTTTCGAGTCATTCTGTGACGGCAATCGTCAATTCCTGTGTGTTGATGGCAAAGTCAGTGCCTCCTCATGCGGTGCCAATATTTGCACAACGGCTTCCGAAGAAGGATTGGGCTGCCATGAGCCATGCGTCACAGAAGGCGCGTATTACGGCGTTTGCGTTGATCTCTATGAATATTACGTGTCTTTTACGCATGTTTGTGAACATACGCCCGAAGGCATGATTTGGACGCTCAAACATGGGTTTGAAGAATGTCAAGTCGGTTGTACAGACGGCCGCTGCGATTTTGTCCCCAAAGAGTTTGGGACGGCTTGTACGGCGCAGTCTTATCCTGACGCATGTCAAGGCGACTGGCTGACGTATTGCTACTCAGTGGGCACCGCCAGTATAGCCGCAGGTACGCTCTGCACCACACTTTCTGACGCGCATTTCTGCGCCTTGCCCAGTGAGGCGACATTGCAAAAACATCCAAAACTTATCGGAACATGCGCCACGGCTTGTCAAACAAAAGGCGAAATCAGTCAAGGATGTGTCGCCGATGCCGATGGCTATGAATACAGCATGACCTATATTTGTGCCGAAACAACAACAGGTTTGCTGGCAGATTTCGAAACAGAATACGAACCGTGCCTGAAAGGATGCAACCCGGAAACGGGCTTATGCCTTTAAGTTTGAGTTTTTTTGAGCCCTGCTATTGCCGCATACGCGGTCAATACGCAGGGCATCGCGCGTCTATGGGCCTGTTGAAATGCAAACTCATGTGAGTTAATATGATAAATTTAAGTTTTATCTGTGTTCAAAAGATAGAACGGCCCATACGACTTGCGATTTTTTTAAGGAATAAACTATGAAATGGTTCAAAAAAATAACCCGGGTTTTAACCGGTCTTTTGGCAACAACATCATTCATAGGCTGTCATAAAGCTGAAGAACCAGTATGTATTTATGGACCTCCTCCCCATGAAGAGGAACCAAATATCGATACTGGGGAAAATAACGGCGCAGTGCCTGCCTATCCCGGTGATATGGAAGCCCTGAAAGAAGCGAATCAAGGCGGTGCTGATGTTCTCGTTGCCATCTATGGTCCCCAGCCCGATGAGGGCGCAGTGCCTGCTTATCCCGGCGATATGGAAGCCTTGAAAGAAGCCAGCCAAGGTGGTGCCGATGTTCCCGTTGCCATCTATGGTCCTCAGCCCGATGACGGCGCAGTACCTGCCTATCCCGGGCCAGATGGTGATGATGATTCTGCCAAACGCAACGATGAAGCCAACAGCGAAATCAATGAACTGCGAAAAATAGAAGAACGGGCTGCAATACGCGCGCTCTATGGTGTCAGACCGCCAACGTTTAAAAAATAACGTTAATTATTATTATCTTTCATGGATATGTTTATTTCACAAAGGCAGAATTTATCTGCCTGATTTTTTATGGCCAAAACATGAGCTCAACAGCGATTCTTTTGCTTCATTGTCCGGATAAACAAGGCATTATTTCAGACATCACACGCTTTATTACCGATAATCACGGCAACATCATTGATGTCGATCAATACGTTGATCACATCGATAATATGTTTTTTATGCGCATTGAATGGGAACTTAAAAATTTCATGATTCCGCGCGAAAAACTCAGCGACGTCATTGAAACGCTTTATGGTCAGCGTTACGAAATGACTTTCAATCTTTATTTCAGTGACGAACCTCCGCGTATGGCCATTTTTGTCAGTAAAATGAGTCATTGTCTGTATGATCTGCTCGCACGTTATCGCGCCGGTGAATGGAACGTTGAAATTCCATGCATTATCAGCAATCACGAAGATTTGCGTGATGTTGCCGAACAGTTTGGGATTCCTTATTACGTCTGGTCAATTCATAAAGATCATTCTAATAAAGCCGAAGTTGAAACAGCAGAGCTCGAACTTCTCAAGCGCGAGCGTGTTTCTTTTATCGTGCTTGCCAGATATATGCAGATTATTAGTGAAAAATTAATAGAAGCTTATCCGCGTCAGATTATTAATATTCATCATTCATTTTTACCGGCTTTTATCGGCGCACGTCCTTATCACCAGGCCTGGGAACGCGGTGTCAAGATTGTGGGGGCTACAAGCCATTATGTCACGGAAGAACTCGATGCCGGCCCGATTATTGAACAAGATGTCGTGCGGATTTCCCACCGAGATACGCCTCAAACCCTCGTCCTAAAAGGCCGTGATCTCGAGAAAATCGTTTTGGCTCGCGCGGTTACCAAACATATTGAACGCAAAGTTTTAACTTATCACAATAAAACGATTATATTTAATTAATATATTAAAAATATATTAAGATTAAAGGTAAATTGGGACTTTAAAACATGAGTTACAGTACATGCCTAACTCACGAACAGTCCCCATTGTGGGT
>JAGBXG010000467.1 GCA_017629415.1 Pseudomonadota bacterium
ATGTCTTGCCGCCGGTACATTCTTGAGCTGTTGTCCAATCGGACTGCTTGCATTCTTTCAGCGTGTTGCCGTCGCATTTGAATGTGCCCGACATGCAGCCGTCTTTGCAGCTTAATGCCACGGGATCGCAGCTCTGCGTATCGCTGCAGCTTTCCTGAACTGTCCATGCGCCATGGTCACAGTGTAAAACGCGGCTGCCGTCTGTATCACATTGGGTGACACCGTCTGTGCAGACGGGGGCGGGTTTATCTGTGACACAATCCAATAAGGCATCGCTGCATGTTTTGCCTTCACCGCAGACCTGTGTTTCGACCCATGCATTGTTTTGGCATGTCCAGACGTTGCCGTTTTCACATTTGCGTGTCCAGTCTGAACAGACATAGTCAGAACTTGTGTTTTGCGTTTTGCATGATGATGTGGCGGCATCGCAAGTTTCATTGTTTTCGCAAGTTTTTTCCAATGTCCATGCACCGTCCGAACACGTCATGACACCTTTGGCATCCGCCGAGCACTGTTTTGCCCCTTCTGTACATTGCGCAACGGGTTCGCAGGCAACGGTTTGGGGATTGCAGCTTTCTGTTTCGGCACAGAATTGCTCCATGGCCCAGGATTCCACGCCGGTGTCTGATTTGACGCATTTCACGATGGCTGTATTGCCTGGGAAGCATTGTCTGGTGCCTTCTTCGCAGACCTTGCCGACAGGGCTGTCATCGTCGGGATTGCGGCACTGCAGGGCAGCTTCATGACATACCATCGGAATGGGACAAGGCTGTTCGACGACCCATTGACCAGCCTTGCAAACATCTACGCTTGTGCCCAGTGCATTGCATTGACGTTTGCCGTTTTGACATACCGGCTGATCGACTCCGGGGTCAGTTCCGGGCGGTGTGACATTGCTTTCAGGTTCGACGCAGCCCGCGGCTAAAAGCGCCAAACAAAGACCCCAAAAAAATTTCTTGTTCATGCTTTCCTCCAGCTTAATAAACGATGCCTAAAAAGGCATAAAACTGCAGACCTTTTACCCCGTTATTGCTTGATTTCAAGCGCATTTGACACGAAAAATAGAATAAATCTGATATTCTGCAACACACGAAAATGATACGAATATTCAAGGCTAGTCCTTGTTGAATGTAAAGACTGGAATGGATATTTATTTTGTATCATGAGATGGTCTGGCTATGGCTTTGCCATACGCCAGACCTGACTTCGCTATGCGCATACTGCGCATACGCTTCGTCTTTTTAAGGTGCGTACTCAGGTATCACGGCGTACGCAAAGTTGCAAATCACTGACGAGATGGTCTGTGATGGGACGAAAAATGAGCGTGCATGTCCCCCAAAAAGATAGTGATGAGGACTTGGCGAACCCATAAAAGCGTTAATCTAGGGTGGAATTTCAACGAGCAGCGCCCTTTTTGGGGGCTCTGGGCAAAGCCCCAAAAAGAACGATACGTATATTTGGGGGATATGAATCTTATATTAATCGTTTTCGTTTAAAATGCCGTGAATGGCGGTGATACGGTCTGTATAAGGGTGATCGATTTCCACATCATTCATGATTTCATAAGCATATTTGACGCCATCTAGCATTTCATAAGACTCGCGGACAAAGTCGGTGGCGGCGAGCAGGGTATCGACGACATCGCCGTATTCGCGGATGATTTCACGGCAGAGTTTGTTCCGGCGTGTCATATCACCGTGACGTTCGGCGCATTTGGCGGCTTTCATGAGGTCTTCTGACATGATATGTCCTTTGGTGAACAGGAAAATGCGGGACATATCCAGATTGAGGTTATCGAGTTTATCGACAGCATCCTGCATATCGACGGCATCGAAATAGAGTCTCAGAATGCGGACGGATTCTCGGATGCGCATACCGGCCATTTCACTGGCAGGTGAAATGCCTTCTTCGTCGGCGTATTCTTGCATACTGCGTGCGAGCTTGGGCATGTCGGAAAGACACTTGCCGGCCAGGGTTTCAGCGGCATCTTCCATGCCGCCAGTTTCGAGAGCCCAAACGAATTGCGCCATATTGATCAGCACGCGGTCGCCGCTGCTTCTCATGCGGATGCGCATCCGATAAAGTTCATCGCTGTCGCCGTCTTCCATCAGTTCTCGAATCATTGTCAGCAATGATACGGAATAGGAGTCTGTGTTATCTTCGCTGCGGAAAAAAGCATAGATATAGCGCATGGCTTCATCGCGTTTTCCGTCTGCAATCAGACGGCATAATTCCGCATGTTTTCCTTTACATAAAATGGCTTGCATCATCACCTCCGGTTTGTGTCCAAGAACATTGCTGCCATCAGCAGACTGCTTTTACAACGACAATGCCGAATGATAAAGCAAATATGCCGGTATCTGACTGATGAAGAATGCAAATTTTATGGGGAGCTGTCTGCATTTTGTATTGAATGATGTTTTGTGTCAGACACTCGGTAAGGGGGGAAGCAAAATAAAAAAGGCGCGGCGTATGCAAAGCATAGCCACGCCAAGTCAGGCGTATGGCGCGTTTGCGCCATAGCCTGCATTTATCCTAAAAACAATCACGGCGTTGCTTTAAGCCAGGGAATTTGGATGGTTTCGCCATTTTCAACCACATCTTTAGTTTCCCAAATATCCGTGCCTGTCCATGTATTTAGGGACATGATGACATCATTGATTTCTTCTTTTGTAAACGGCGTAAATATGCCGCTGCCATTATTGGTATTAAACGCTGGATTTTGGAGTCCATCTCGCCTCATATAATAGAAATTTTCTACGGTATGATTGATTGTTGTCAGTCTGTCAAAGCAGAGTGCACCTTCATAAGGCATCAATCCTGTATAACTGTCGGTATTTTTATCATAATTTTCATATTGTTGAACACGAATAGATGAGGCAATATTTTGATAATTTGAGTGGTAGCTGCTGGTTGTATCATCAAAATTGAAAAGCGGTGCGTTATTTTTATAGGCTTCTCCATTATGGTCTTCTCCATTTGGCATAGGCATATAGATATTGCCATAAACTGCTAAATTTGAAATGCGGGTGCTGTTCCAAGGATTGGATATGCCATAAATATAATATGTGTAACTGGAGTACTCATTAATATGAAGTTTATTGAAATATACCGTCATGTTATTGATGGAAGTTTCCCGGGCTGAACTTGAGATATAATAGATACCATCTGAATAGACATTACCTATGTTTATTTTGATGTTTTGAAGCTGACCGTAGATATGGAAAAAAGTGTAATATATTTGAGAAATTACATTGTTAATATTGAGTTCTACATCTGTTAATATTGAATTGGTATTCAAATATCCGGTTAAACCAAAGACAGTTTGTGCTTTGATATCATTTAAAGTGATATCGACTTTTTCAGTTGTAGCGCCGGATTGATTCTGATAAACTAAGCCATAAAACTGACTGTCAAGACTTTCTATCTTATCGCTGTTGAATTTAAGATTTTTAATGGTGCCATAGTTGTAATAACCGAAGCCATAGATAA
>JAGBXG010000468.1 GCA_017629415.1 Pseudomonadota bacterium
CTTTTCTGTCGTGTCCAGTCGGCACGTTTTTGTTCCTCGGCCTCAATCCGTGCAAGCTCTTCTTTGTATGCTTTGGAAATATGAGGCCGTGCAAGCAAGTGTGATGCCGCCACCGCTCGTGATTCCGCTTTCCACTTTCTTGCGGCTGGGTAGGCTTGTGCATATGCATCGCCTCTCGTCATGCCCTCGGCAATGGCAATCACAAATTTCATCTGTGCCTGTGTCAGCTTGGCCATTCATCCCCCTTCCGGCGGCTTATTTCCCTTTCGGTCTTCCTCCCGTTCCCGGTGGAAATACGATCATGCCGCCCACGCGTTCTTTTAATGCTGCCGCCGCCAGCTCGCCTAATCTCACCATGCGTTCGCCCAAACTTTCGGCCTGAATACCGACAATGGCAGCCAGTCTTTCTGCACTCAATCCCCATAATTCTTTATGCGTCAGCTTGTCGATCTTGGCCTGTGTGGCAATCATGCACACGGCTTCATCAATTTCCTGTGCAGTGAATGATGCCGCCAGTTCCTTTTCGCCTGCCATCATCATCGAATGCCATCTGCAAATGGTTTCTGTGATGGCACACGCCGTGGCCTTTTGACCACGGCTGCGCATGGCTTCCACCATTTCTTCATTTAAATGAATGCTGATGCTGCCTGTTTTCATTTGCACCTCCAAAATATCAAAAGAACGCAGGGCATCCCCCGCGTCCTGATTACGTCAATGCAAGTCGCTTCAATCTGCTGACCGAGCCGTCGTCTGCTAGTTTTGAACGCTCGATCTGGTCGTATGCCACTTGTGCCGTTTGCTCAGCTTCACTCCACATCGCGTCCATTTCTTTGATATGCTGTTGCTCGGTTTTTGCCCGCTCAAACTGTTGCCGTTCCTCTTCGTCAAGGCTGGCAATGTTGCGCAGCAAAATCCGTTGCCGTCTGAATTCTGCCTTTGAACTCAAATCAATATTCTTCTGCAGTTCATAATATTTCGCCGGTAAATATCTTTCGATATGATAGTTTTTTTCACAACGTTTTAAAACGTCCGGCGCTGTCGGTACAAATCTTGATTCATGTTCAAAACATTTCAAAACGGCCTGCCATACATCCTGCAAACTATATTCATATAATATCGTCAGCCATGCCATGGCCATGACTTCCTTATCGTCTTTGCTCAGCTTCGGGGCGTTCGGATAAAGACTCCATAACATGGTTAATAGCTGCTGTGTTTCTCTAAGGTTCATCTTTTTCCCCTTCTCTTCTTTCTTCTTTCCTCATAATCATCGTTCATTATCCATCTTTCATAATTTTTCTGCCTTGCACGACACTTTAAACACAAAATGTCAGTACTGCTTAAACCTTTCAAATGATTACGAAGCCCGCATTCTCTTAGAAAAAATGCGTATTCATCTTCTGCCTTCTGTAACAATTCCTTGATCATCTCTATGGTCGTAACAATAGACCACGCACAATCGAGCTTTGTTGTATATTCTTTTAGGTTGCTCATCCCTCTGCCTCCATCGCTTCTTCAAGTTCGTAATCGTCCAGTATGTCCTCGATGTCTTTGTATATGCCCTTAAGATTCTCGTCGTTGTTCTTCTGTTCCTGCCATTTGTCAAAAACCGTTTTCATCCGTTCGAGTATCTCGTCGCCCCTCGTCGTCTGTCTGTCCATGATGCGCACCGCCTTTGCTAATGCCTCAATATAGCTGTCCTGTAGCTTCAAATCCCATGTAAAAACCGCGTGCTGTGC
>JAGBXG010000469.1 GCA_017629415.1 Pseudomonadota bacterium
CCTCAAATCGCACATATGTGGCAACGTTCATACTCGTTGCACGCATGCGCTGCGTATGAAGCAATGTTTCGACATCATTTCTTAAATCAGCTCTGGCACGATTAGGACGGCTATCCATCACAAAGAATGCTCCAATGCCCGCCAAAAGAGCAATAATAGCCACTACAGCCATCAACTCAACTAAAGTCAAACCTAAAGCTCTTATTTGATGATTCATCGTGCGCTCCATGAAAACCGGTCTTTATCCAACACAAAGACACTAATCATAGAATAAAATGAATTGCGTATATCGTCAAGAATAAGCCTATGAGATAAAATATCCCTTAAACGATATTTTTATTAAAATCAGTTTTCCTAAACGCACATGCGTGACTTTTTGCAGGGGGCAAGCCCCCTGCGGCGCTATTGACGCGGCGTATGGAGGCCGACAGGCCGACATAGTCCGCGCAACGCAAGGCGTATGCCGGCCTTAAAAGGCCGACATAGCCGCGCGCCAATACACGCCCACCCCCATCAGCGAGGACACTCGCAACGCCCTGTCTGGCTTCCTTAAATCTCCCTCATTCCCAAAAGAAGCAATTTTACTTACTCGGGCATAAGATCACGCATCCTCTTCAATTCCTCATCATTTTCTACAGGTTCCGGCTCAGGCGGCACATAAGAAGGATCCTTATATATCCACTCATATCGATGCTCCCGGTTGTTCCAATATATTTTAATCGCCACTACATACTCACCAAAAGGCCGATAAATGTTGGGATCCAACGAAGGAACTATCGCTGTGCCATCCGCAAACTCCGGCTTCAAGTCTCTATGAACTTCAAAAATACTGACCTTTGGGTAATAGTGCTGCTGCTGATAAGGAAAATAAGTATCAAGAAAAGTATCAATATCGCCCTTATTAATGCGCGGAACATAGAAACGACACTCCTCTTCGTTACACCCTAATTCCACAAATCCAAAAGGAACCGGCGCACCAAAATATTTTCTCTCATCCACCTTAAACACGCCTTCCGGCGTATAAACCGTCTCCGGCTTTGGTTTCGGTTCATATTTGGGAGGCTCGCTGATCGTAATTTCCCGAACAGGAAGCTCTTCAATTTTGAGCTCTTCCTGCTCTTTTTTACAGCCGCTGCAAAGCACGCAAAACACACAAAATACACATAATCCGTAAAGATATTTTTTCATTGCTTCAATCCTTCTATCCATGAGGTTTTGAGTTGAAGAAAAACAAAAAATCTCAAGCTCGCCATACAAAAATACCGCAGAATTTCCAAGAAGAAACCTGCGGTCATCGAACTCAAAACTGCCAATTACCTATCTTTACATGTCTGACATGATAAGGATTATTTCTTACCAGGTTTGGGTGCCTCTTTTTTCATTTTGCCATTTTGATCGGCTTTCCCCTTCAGCCCTTTATCTTTCTTCAGCTGACCCGGCGCCAATTCCTTAGCATTGGCATGGTCTTGAGCTCCGTCTGCTTTTTTCAGCTGACCCGGCGCAAGTTCTTTACCCTTGGCGTGATTTGGATGGGGAGCTTTATGAGCGGCTTTGGGATCGAGCACGGGATTCGGCTGATGAGGATCGTCTTGAATCGGCTTGATATCCGCACCTTGATCCGCACCTTTAAGCTCTTTCTGAGCCAAATCTTTCTTTTCAATTTGCACAGGCTTGGGATGTTTTTTCAGTTTTTTCAGTTCATTGCGCACATCATGCCATGTCGGTTTTTCAGGCATGGGCTTGGCAGCTGCAAATCCAGCAAAACCACCCATCAAGAACAAAACTGCACTCAAAATCCCCATGCGCTTTATCCATTGCAATTTCATGACAACTCTCCCAAATGAACAAAATTTAAATCTATGGATATACAACCACGTATATCCATAGACATAACAAGCTTTACAGCCCAAATATGCCATCAGCATGAAATGAAGCTGAATGAAGAGCATTAATCCATGGCAACGAGACGAATCGTGCGCGCAATAGGCCCTTTTTCATTGCGACCTTCTGTATAGCTCACAGCAGCATTGTGACGCAGTTTGTCAAATGTTGTGTCCACGAGATCGGCATAACAGAAGAAAATATCGACTTCATCGCCTTCAGGCGCAATAAATCCCCAGCCGGATTGATTCAAAAGCACGATATGGCCATAACGAATCGCATCGGAAGATAGTTCTTCATCATGACGAGGCTCGATGTGATGGATGGGCGCATGCGGTTCAAGCATATCGTCATCGTCTTCATCTTCCCAATAATCCTTGGCATCTTCTTCATCCATATCTTGCGAGCGCGGCACAAAAAGGCTGACCGGACAACCCGGATCATAATTCCCCGACTCAATGACATCCGACATCATAACGGGATAAATCGCATCAGCCATCAAGCGCTTGGATACATGGGTTTCATGACGCAGACCGCGTTCATTGATGAAATCAAATTCCCAACCCAGAACCATGACACGCGTACCTGTGGCCTGAATTTTCTGAACAAGCGGTGCATAATCGCTGTCACCGGCGACCAAAATACACACATCATAGTGACGCAAATGCGTCATTTCATAAGCTTCAAGTGCCAAGGCGACATCCACACTCTTTTCATTGCCTTCATTCATCGGCCAGAAATGCGTTGTCACGCCATTGTACATCAAAACATCTTCAAAAATACGTTCACCACGAATCCAGCCCTTCTGCTCAACAATGGGAGTCGTATAACGGCCTCGGAAATAATGCGCATCGACAATGCGACAAAACTCCGGTGTCGTATGTTCACGTCTGGCGACTTCCTCACGCACAAAATCATGGAGCCCAGATATGCTCAGCCGCATATGATGGCGGTGGTGAAAAACATAAAAGTTGCTCACGTGATAGAGATAATTTCCATCGTAAAAAATACCAATCTTAATGACATTTTCAGGCATGTTTCATTCCATCAACAAAAAAACATACAATACACAGCCGTTCGCCCATCGAACAGCCACAAAAAATTTCCTTTGTATGATTATGTGTCCGTGTTGTCAATATTACAGGCACCCCAGCCAGAAAGCCATGTAACATCCTCATCTTTAAAAATCGCGAAACATTCGGTTTCTCATTTTAGGGGGCCAAGCCCCCTGCGGCGCTATTTGTTTCACAAATACGCGCCTACCCCCCATGCGGGGCTTTCGCCCCGCAACGCC
>JAGBXG010000470.1 GCA_017629415.1 Pseudomonadota bacterium
CTGATTCAGTATTAAACATAACCATCACATGCAGGGATATTGTCAATCAAACGACATGGAACCTTCATTGAATCATTGGGGAAAGAGCAAATTTTCCAGCAATTCATGTAAAAAGATCGCCAAAAATCGCTCTTTTTATTGAGTTAATAAAATTTGTTTTTTCTGTCAATGATTATGATTCATTTATTCATATTTTTCGCTCTATTTTTCATCCAGAAAACTCAAAATGGGTTAAAATTGGCCAACCCTTTATATGAACAAACAATCTTTTGTATCAAATGTACACATCACAGCGTTAACCATTTGATTTTGACGATTTTTTGTTAAATATCGTCTTTTTTTAAAGCTTATCAAGAGACTTTATTCTTTGTTTATCAGTCCATAAATCCACTGAAACTTAACTTTTCCATCAACAATACAGAGAAGCCAATTTGCAGACTGTTGATTTTAAAGAGAAATTTATTATCTGATGCCGTTTTGGCTTATCTTCATCTTGTCCTAAGGTGTCATCATCTGCGATTTTGTGCCATGATATCGTCAGCGCGATGGCAGGAAATACGAATGCTCCAATCCACGAAAACGCTCCAAAAAAAACTTTGCATACGCCGTCCCCCCCTGTGATGGGATTTGAGGCAGAAGCTCTCATAAAAAAAGCCGCGCGTATCCCATAGCGCGGCTGCCGGACGTATCGGCTGTCAAGCCGATAGGACGGCGCAGCTTAAAAATCATAACGTTGTCATGAGTTATCCGGCAGGGATTGCACAGAAAGCATAAAAACAATAATAATGTAGATGATTTGTATGACGTGCCGAATACGAGGCACTTTTCTGGATAAAAAATGAAAAGATTTACCATTTATATGACCATATTGACCGTTCTCAGCTGCACGGGATGCGGCGAAGAACCCGAATGTACGATCGGACAAAGAATCTGTGAGAATAATGTCTCCAAAACATGTCATGAAGGCCACTGGCGTTCGATAGAATGCGCCAATGCCGCACCGATATGCGATGAAACATACGGCTGCATTCCCATTCCACAAACATGCGGCAATGAACAGATCGAAGGCACGGAAGAATGCGACGGCGCAGCTTTGGGCGGCAAAACATGCAACGACATGTTCACAGGACTTGTCGGAAACCTGACCTGTCACGAATGCAAGTTTGACACCAGCGGCTGCCATGCGCCGGGATGTGCCGAAAATACCAAACGATGCGGCGAAAACGGCGTTGAAACATGTACCGACGGCCAATGGCTGCAAACCCAACTTTGCAGCACCGGCGAACGATGCGATAATGCAAAAGCCGAATGCGTACCTTATATTGCTTGCGAAACACCCGGTGTCAGCTGCATCGAACATATTTTATCAATATGCGCCGGCGGCCAGCTCTTTGAAACAGAATGCACAAACGGCCAAGTCTGCAGCGTTTCTCATGCCGCCTGCGAACCCCAAATCTGCGACGAAAATGCTCGCCGGTGCGATGGCTCAAAATCTCAAATCTGTATTCAAAATGGCTGGTATGACACCATGGATTGCGCAACATCTGAAATGATATGTGACAACAGCAAAGGCGTTTGCGCACCGACCTGCACGGAAGGAGAAACCTCCTGTCATGCAGACTATTCTGCAGTTGTTTCATGCCAAGACGGCATCCAGACGGTGACGGAATGCGGCCCGAACAGCCGCTGCATGCTCGAAAATGGCACCCCCAAATGCGCCCCATACGTCTGCGACGAAGGCATCGAATGCAAAGGTGCCAACCCCAACAGCACCATCAAAATGCTCAAGGTTTGCGAAAATAATGTGCTCGTCAAAAAAGAAACATGCAAAGAAAGCGACGGCGTCATCTGCAGCGTGACCGAAGCTGCCTGCGTTCCCCTCGTGTGCAAAGCCGACGATGTCGAATGCCAAACCAAAGATGGTGTCTCTTATATAGCACGATGCGGTAATAATGCCTGGGTGCTTGAAGCCTGCACCAATGGCACCGTCTGCACCATGGATATCGAAGGCGACGGCAGTCTCTCATGCGCTGAAAAAGTCTGCGATGAAGGCTACAAATGCAATCATCATCAATCTGTTTTTTGCTGGAATAACAACGTTGCAACCCATATCGATTGCGGAGATGCCGGATGCGACGACTCAACGGGTAAGTGTAAATAGCGATGGATACTCAATTTATTCGTACAGAACGCGTTGTGCGCGTCCAAAATTCGGACAACGGCTTATTTCTTGAAAGCCAAATGGGCAATGTTGAACTCCAGAATGTCGAAAATATTGAATGTTTTCGCTCGCAGCTCAAAACCGGCGATTTTATCAAGCTGGAACGCCGGGCGCCGGAAACTTTTAAGATTTTAGGCATCATTCAGGCCGGCAGCGTCCTGCATGAAGTCTATGAACTGGCTGCCAAACAAAACCTTGAATTCGGTTTCAGCGAAGCCATCGAAGCGGAAGTGGCACAACTCACAGATGTCGAAATGGATTTCTCCGATTGCGAAGATTTTTCACATATTCCGTTCGTAACGGTCGACGGTGCCGGCACCAAAGACCTCGACCAGGCCCTGTATGTGGGCACACCTGATGACGGATTCTACCAGCCGCACAACGATTGTGCCTATGTCGTCTGGTATGCCATCGCCGATGCTTCATGGTTTGTACGGCCGGGCAGCGCCCTCTTTGAAGAAGCCCTCAAGCGCGGCACCAGCATTTATTTCGCCGATATGAGCGTCCCCATGCTGCCGCGCGCACTCTCCCAGGGCATCATCAGCCTCAATGCCGATGTCGATCGCCGTGCGCTCGTCTTCATCATGCAAGTCGCCGCCAACGGTGTCTGCCTCAAAACCGAACTCCGACGCGGAAAAATCCATTCACGCGCCAAACTGGCCAACGAAGATGTCAGCGTTTTTCTCAAAGATCCTCAAAATCATGCCTGGTCCAAGACCGATTACGCCCAAAGTCTTATCCATTTTAAAGATGTCGGCCTCATCCGCATGGCCGAAAGCCGCACACGCAACGTCGTCCATTTCAACCGCGTGGCCCTCGATGTCGGCCTGAACTATCACAAAACCGACTACGAACTCGGCGTAGATGCGCGCGCCGAAGTCGACCTCTACAACGAGCAGCTTTCTCTGCTCTGCAACATGGAAGGCGCCAAAATCCTCAATCATCTGGCTCAAGACGATCCCGAAGTTCTCGCTATTTTCCGCAACCACGAAGCGCCATCCGAACATGCACTTGCGGAACTTCACATCGAAATGAACGCCCTTGCCAAAGCCCAAAACATGCCCGAAGGCTGGCTCTGGAACCCCGAAACGACCAGCCTGGCCGACTTTTTCGAAGCCCTGCCGCGCGAAAGCCTCACCTGTGACGAAACCTGCGGCACCGACCATCAGCGCATGTGGCGTGTCCGACAAGCCATGGAACGCCTCGTCCTCATGATGCAGCGCCGAAGCGTCCTCTCCCCCGATGCCGGCCTCCATAGCGCCCTCGGTGTCAATCCCTACGCGCGTTTCAGTGCCCCCATGCGCGAAATCGTCGGCATTTTCACACACAAAGAAGCCATCGAAGCCGAATTCGACGTCGAAAGCCCCCTCAGTCGTGACGAAAATGCCCAGCTGCGCTCGCAGGTCATCCAAGCCGCCACCAAAGCCAAAAGCGTCCAGCGCAACATCGACAAAGCCGTCGACTCATGCGCCATCGCCCACATCATCAGCCATGACTACGATGTCGAACCCGAAAAACGTCCCCTGCGACGCGGCACCATCCTCGGCATGAAATCCAGCGCCATCTACGTCCGCCTCGACATGCCGCCCATCGAACTCAAAGTCTATATCAAAGACATCGCCGAAGCCACCGGCCAGAACTGGACCCTCAACGACGACAAAACCATCCTGACCAGCGCCGATGGCACCATCCGTTATGTCGTCGGCGACAGCATCGACTTGCGCGTCTCCAGTTTCGAGCCCGTCAAGAAAAAATGGCGCGTCATCCCCATCATCCCCTAATGAATATTCTCACCTTCCCATCGGCATCCTAAATACGGGATGCCGATTTTTTGTGCCAGCTATGGCGGCATATGCTCATGATATCCAACCCAATTCCGTTTTCTGCCTCACACCGTTCGTATCATTCCTTTGACATGCCGCCATACGCCTGGCACCGGCTCTGCTATGTCGCCGGCTTCACCGGCTCCATACGCGCCGCCAAATTTGTCGAAAATTGAAAGTCCGAAGAACTGCATATTACCCACATGTAATCCTTTGTAATCCTTTGTAATCCTTTGAAATACAAAGGAAATATTAAGAAAAACACTTGCTATTATATTGGTATGACGGTTAAAAACGAGCCTTCACTTGCTACTCACGGTGAGTAGTTTTTTCCAGGAGAATGAGATGGCAGAAATTTTTGACACATCGTTGCTGCTTGCGCTTCCTGCATCCGGCAAATCTGAAGTTCGTAATTTTCTTACGAACAAAGATCCCGAAATGTTCCACATGGGTGAAACGATTCAGCTTGATGACTATCCCTATGTCCACGTTCAGCTGGTCATTGACGAAGTGCTCGTTGAAATGGGCGAACCGCGCATTTATCACAGCGAAGATGATGCCGGCGGCCGCAACGGCCCCTTCCTCGATAGCTTTGACTGGCCGGCCTTGATCGAACTTCTGAACGAAGACTATCATGAAATTTTGACGGGCAAAGCCGAAAATCCGAAGTATGCAGCCATCCGTTTGTTCGAACGTCTCGACAGTGCAGCTGTTCGCGTCGGCGGCGTTGCCAAGATTGCAGCTCTCAGCCCTGCAGTCCGTGACAAACTGGAAGAAAAACTCGAAGACGAAGCTCGCGAACTGTTCGACGAAAAAATCAAGAACGTGCTCAAATCTCGCGAGGGCAAAACGATCGTTATCGAATTCTCCCGTGGCGGCCCTGCTGGCGTTCGTCCGCTTCCCGAACACTATGGCTATGCCGGCAGCCTTCCCTGGCTTTCGCCCGAACTCCTCAAGCGTGCTGCCATTCTCTATATTTGGGTCACGCCTGAAGAATCACGCCGTAAGAATCGCGATCGCGCCCGTCCCGGCGAAGACAAATCGATCCTCTTCCACGGTACGCCCGAATCGGTCATGCTCCAGGATTACGGCTCGGACGACATGGTCGAACTCATGGAAATGAGCGACCGCGAACACACCCTCCGCATCGAATCCCAGGGCAATGTTTACTATGTCCCGGTCGCACGCTTTGATAACCGCCGCGACCTCACGACATTTGCACGTAAAGATCCCTCTGAATGGAAAGCCGAAGAAATCGAAGCCCTCGATAACGGCATCCGTGACACCGCTCTCAAACTTTGGGATGTTTACAAATCGATGCATTCCTAATCTGAATCCCATTCAGACTTAAGCCCTCCGAATTGCCGGAGGGCTTTTTTTTGTGTGCAGCGAGCTCTGCATGAGGGACGAAAAACGGTGAAGCAAATCCCCGGTTTTCTAAAAAAAAATAATTATCAGTAACCGTCCGAACCCACAAAACCGTTAAATCCATTGCAGGTTCCAAGGGACTCAGCTTCTTGGCGGAGTTTGGGGCGGAGCCCACAAAAACTTTATGTACACCGTGAGCTTCTTGGCGAGGTTTGGGTCGGAGTCCCCCAAAAACTTTGTGTAAGCCGTACCTTGAAACGTCATGCGCACCCGGGACCGTGCAGACGGCTCCTGCCGTTACCTAATTTTTCAGCGACAATGACGGTTCCGACAGTTTCCTGCGCACGAGATACGTGCGTAATAATACCAATGAGCTGATTGCGGTTCACACTTCCAAGCGTTTTTAACATATTCAATGCTGTATCAAGTGTTTGATCATCTAGGGTACCCAAACCTTCATCAATGAATAACGAATCGATCACGACATTTTGACTGGCCATTTCCGCCAGCCCAAGTGCAAGCGCAAGACTCATGCAAAATTTTTCACCACCAGACAGATTGCTTGATTTCCGAATTTGTCCTGTCTGATAATCATGAACCAGAAATTCGAGTGATTCAGCTCCCATCTCATCATCAGGAGATATCAGCTCATACCGTTTCATTAAGGCTTTCTCGCGAAGATAATAATTGGCATTCTGAAGCAAAATTTTGAATGTAAACGTTTGAGCGAAATTACGGAATTTGCTGGTTTTGACATCGGCACTTCCAATCAGATTCGACAGTGCCCCCCAGCGTTCAAGCTCTTGCTTAGCTTTTTGGAGTTGAACCATGATTTCGTCTGATTTGGCCATACTTTCTTCATGATTTTGAAGCCTTTGAATCAAAATGCCCAATCGCGTTTGTTTTTCATCCTTTTCTGATGTTTTGGCATTTTTTTCTGCGGTCAATACATCCATAGTTTGTTCCGTCAGATTCAAATTTTGGAGTTCTTCCAATGCTTTGCCGGCTTCAGCAGCACGTGAAGCAATGTCTTTGGTTGTTTCATCCAATGTCACTGCCTTTTGTTTGAGTTGATTGAGTTCATTTTCCGGCAATCTTGCCTTTTCAAAAGCAGATTCATCGCCAAACCCTTGAGCTTCCAAAGCAACAGTCCATGCACTGCGGCTAGATTCCATATTTTGGGTACATGTCGAAACATAGGCTACCTTGCCATCTGCCTGGATTTTCAGATTACTGAGTGCTGTTTCTGCATGATGGTAGGCATCCACAGCATTTGAGTATTCACGTTCAGCAATGGCTTCTAAATTCAGCAATGTTCTTTCTTCATCATCGACGTTTTTATCGCCAAAGATGGATTCGATTTCAGCTTTCTTACTATCGATATCGGCGGCAAGCCTTGCCAAATTTGCCGTTAACTCCGCGAATTCTCTGAGCATGGCATCATGTTCAGCCTGATACCTGACGCGTTCTTGCTGAATACGTCCTTGCTCATCTTCAAGGTTTTTCTTCAGTTCAAGAGCTTTGCGCCATTTTTCCAAACGCGTACCTAACCGTTGGCATACGGCTTGAACCTGGCTTGCCTCGTCAATCTGTTCATCATATTTAGCAATATTCTGATTAAACTCTGACACACGAATGGCCAGAATTTCTTGACCTTTCTCAACAGCTTGCCGTTGTTCTGTCATGCGGTTGAGCTTATCTTCATATTTATCCTCTGCACCAGACAAAGATACCGTGCATTTATCCACATCGACTGCAGCTTTTTGTTCTTTTTTTTGCATATCCTCCAAAAGATTTTTAGATTCACGAATTCTGACCATCCAATGGCGTGTCGCCTTGATTTGCATGTCAATTTCAGAAATTTGATAGGGAACGCCTATACAATAAGGATGACTGACTGCGCCACATAAAGGACAGGCTTCACCTTCACGAAGATTTTTGCGTCGTTCTTCGTAGCTGGCCACAGTTTCTGCATTTTTCTTTTCTTCCTGAAGTTTTTCTAATTCAGCCTCTAGCGTTTCAAGTGTTTGCCCATTGCAAGCATCTTGATAATCCTCGCCTGCACGTGTCACATTTGCTTTAGCTTCTTCATAAAATGCCTGCTGTGACTCAAGTGATTTTTGTGCATTTTCCAAGGCAAGTTTGGCATTCTCAAGTTCTGATTGTGATTGACACAAGCTGTTTTCAGTATTTTTTACGTCATCTGCCGCTTGTCGGACGAGGTGCGCCAAGCCTTGTACATTTCCAAGGTCACTGATGAGGTTTTCGTCTATGCTATTTTTCTGAAAATAGCTATTCCCTTTGGCAAGCCTCTCTAAAAGAGACGTATCTTGTTCGCGCGATATCTGAAGTTGTTTCTTCACGTTTTCAAGTTGAGCATTTTTATCATCTTTGCGTTTTTGCTCTTCATCATACTGGTTTTGAATCGTATTTTGTTGTGTTTTAAGGGCGCGCACTTGCTCAAAAAGCGGCCTGCTGTCTGCCAAATTTTGCCGTGCATCTTCCAACAGTTTTTTATGATTCTCATAAGATGCAAGCTTTTGGTTCATCATCAGTTCTGCCTTTGGGATCTCTGCACGAATGGCATCAAGTTCCCCAGTTGCATCCGTCCATGTTTTTTTGGCATCTCTAAAATTATCAAATAAATGCGCTATTTCAGCCGCACGTTTGCCTGCCTCCAGAATACTGCGTTGAGGCTCAAAGAGAGCCAATGCATTAAAGTGCATCTGTTTCTCATGATCTATATCCTGTAAGCGTTTTCGTGCATTATCCAAGTTTTCAAGCCAATGCATGGCTTTCGTTAAACGCTCAATCTCCCCTTGAAGTAAATCAACATCTTCACGAATGCCCTCTTTCTCAGCCTTTAACTTCATGACCTCTTCATCGCTCATCAACTGAATATCGCCCAAACTTCTCATGATCTCATCGTGAGCAGTCTGAGCTTCTTTACAACGTTGATAGGCAGCAACCGAAAGCGTTGAATAAATCTCAGTATTCGTGAGTTTTTCGAGAATTGCCGCACGTTCATTGGGTGCAGCATTTAAAAACTCAGCAAATTTTCCTTGTTCCAAGAGCACTGCTTTTGAAAACTGTTCATAACTCAGTTTAAGCAATGCTTCGATACGGTTATCAAAATCCCTTGCTTGACTGGCAAGCACACGCCCTGTTTCATGCTCACAAAGCTGTCGTTCCGGCGGATTTAAATTGCCATTGCGATTATATTTCTGAGACCATTTGGCACGATACAGCTTTCCATCCACTTGGAACGTCACCTCAGAAGAACATTCTCGTGTGCCTTTGGATAATATCTCATTGCCTGTTTTACTGATGCTTTTTTGCCGTGATGTGCGACCATACAAAGCCAATGTAATGGCATCTAAAACCGTCGTTTTACCAGATCCCATATCCCCCCAAAGCAAAAACAAATGATTATCCTGAAATGCTTTGACAGTAAAATCTATAGAATGCTTTCCATAGAGAGAATTGAGATTCAATATTTCTATCTTTTCTATACGCATAACATTGTCCTTTTCACGCAATTATCACGTTCTATATTTATTCATCCCATCTTAGTTCATGAACTTTCTTTGACTCGAATCAGCAACTCGGTAAAGGCCTCTGTTAGCATTTGTCTTTCTTCCGGAGAACTTTCTCGACATTTGTAATCTAAAAGCCGTGAAAAGATATTCTCTTCTGTGAATTCGGCAAGCGTCATATGTTCTTTTGAGCAACCACTTGCCTCCTCTTGTGCGCGCACTGCTTGATTTTGCGTATAAAGACAACGCACGATATCTGATTCTCCAATAATTTCATGTACAAAGGCTGCAACATTTTCAACAGCGTTACTTCCTGTATAAGTCACAGAGACATAAACCACTTCATTCTCATCCATCAATTCTGTTAACTGTGCTTTAATTTCGGCCTTATTTCCGACAACACGAGCCAGTTTCTGAAAACACGGCACATCGACAAGCGTCAAACTGGATTCCCGTCCTTTAAATGTCACCATACAAACGCTTTTCTGCTGTCCGGCTTCCCCAAATCCCATCGGAATCGGCGATCCCGAATACCGAATCCGCTCATTCCCCCCCACACATTGCGGCACATGAAGATGTCCAAGTGCAACATAATCAAAAGCTGGACTAAAGATGGATGCCCCCACACCGCCAAGCGATCCCACATAAGTCGTACGCACACCATCGTCATCCAGCATTCGTCCCCCTGTTACATACAGGTGCCCCATTGCCACCACCGGAATATCACGCCCGGCTCGCACACGTTCTGCCTCTTCCGCAACCATGCCATAATGCAATGCCATCCCACGCCGCATCTTTTCTTCTCGCGTTTCCGTATCTTCGCCAGCCTCAGCCAAACGAATATCACCATCCGAAAGGAATGGAACTGCAGCAACAATCAAGATATCGCTTCCTTTATCATCCTTTAAAACGATGACTTCATCCGACGCATTGCCTGCTTTGTTCACTCCAAATCGAGCCTGTCCCACGACATGAACATTCAAATTTCGAAGCAAATTACCCGGCACGTCAATAAACGCTGCACTGTCATGATTCCCGGAAGTGATAACCGCATGACGACAACATGTCGACATTAAAAGATGACAAAAATCATAATACTTCTGCTGCGCGGCATGCGGTGCATGAGAGGTATCAAAAATATCTCCTGCCACTAACAATACATCAATCCGCTCACGTTCAATTGTTTCAAGCAGCCAGCAAAGAAACTTATCATACTCCTCATCGCGACTCTTCTCATGTAAAGTCCGCCCAAGATGCCAATCAGAAGTATGAAGTATACGAACAGATTTCGAAGCAAACATAAACACCCTACAAGTTTAGCCATCATTTATGGCATACCTCAATCCGATAAAACCGACATCAATGGTTTTTAGTGCTTCACTCCAACCATGTCAAACATTATTCCACTGATGTTAAGTTCACCCGTTCGCCTCATTTGAATCCAACAAGAACACCCGCCTTTTGCCTATATGAAACCAGACTGGCTTGGGTACACGACATCGTCAGCTCAAAACAGATACAGCTGTAGCCACAGTATTCTCATGATAAGCTATCCGATTAAAGCATATTTAATCTCGATGTTTAAAAACGATAGATTGAAACAATGAAATATCGTTTTAATTTTTTGTCACAGCAACGGCCAATTTCAACACAAAAACCACAATTGGCTCGAGCTTAATTTTCAATGATACAAAATAAAAAAAGCAGCATCGAGGTGACGTACCCGCGTCGGTTCGTACCGTTGCTGCCTTCCGACCCTGGCGGATTAGTTCGTCTGCGCCACATCACCTCGATGCTGCTTTTAAACGGAGAGGGTGGGATTCGAACCCACGATACCCTTTTGAGATATACGCGATTTCCAATCGCGCGCCTTCGACCACTCGGCCACCTCTCCAAGAAAAAGTGCCAAGGAGGAAAAGGGATTCGAACCCTTGATACGGCAAGCCGTATACCTGATTTCGAGTCAGGCGCCTTCGACCACTCGGCCATTCCTCCGAAAAAGCTACTTTTTCGATAATCTTAAATTGTCAAAGAAATCGCGAAGAAGTCTTGCTGATTCATCAGCATATATTCCTTCGTCAACTCTGATCCGATGATTCAATCTCGGATCTTCGCCCAAGGCGAAAAGAGATCGCATAGCGCCAGCTTTTGGATCACGACACCCGAAAACAACCCGGTCAACACGAGACTGAAGCAACGCGCCTGTACACATAATACAAGGTTCAAGCGTCACATAAAGCGTCGAACGCATCAACCGCCAGTTCCCAAGCATCTCAGATGCTGTTTCAAGCGCGATAAGCTCCGCATGTCCCAGAATTCGATTTCCATCCATGCGCCGGTTGGAACCCCAACCGCAAATCTTACCCTCAACAACAACCAAAGCACCTACTGGCACTTCGCCATGTAAATAAGCATCCCTGGCAAGTTTAAGCGCTAAAGACATATAGTGCTTATCTAAAGAAGCCATAGAAGCCATCACACAACAAATACACCGAAGTGGGCTCGAACCACCAACCTACGGCTTCGTAGGCCGTTGCTCTATCCAATTGAGCTATCGGTGCACAAATGACAACAATTTGACCAAATTGAAATACACCGAAGTGGGCTCGAACCACCAACCTACGGCTTCGTAGGCCGTTGCTCTATCCAATTGAGCTATCGGTGCATAGTGAAAACGAAGAGGGAGGGATTCGAACCCTCGATACATGTCAAAACGTATACTCGCTTAGCAGGCGAGCGCCTTCAGCCACTCGGCCACCTCTTCAAAATCCAGTCAAACTGTCATCGTGTCTGAGGATGTTTTTCATCATCCGTCGGACGAGCGGCCTTTTACGCATATCGAACTCATCATGCAAGTTTTTTTTTCAAAAAAGTGATTTTCATTCTCTTTTGCACCTTTTCATATCTGACGAAAAACCTCGGAATTTGCTTATCCGGCATAGGGTTTAAAGGGATGGAATTTGGCATTTGGGGGCTTTTCTCATGGCAAACGCCACTTCACAAATCGCTTTGAACTGGTGTGACAGAAAAATGGAATTGGATATCTAAGTCCTTTTTCGCCCCTTTTACTCGATAGCATACCGTTTCTTCGTCAGTTGCATTCATCCAATCGGTCACCTGCGGCAGTGCGTTCTTTTCTTTTATTTCTTGTCTTCTTGAAATCACATTCGTCCAACGTCAAAACTCAGCAGCATTCGCAGAGTGATTAAATTTACGAATCTTGCAAATTCCCATTGTGGGTTCCAAGGGGCTGAGCCCCTTGGTGGGGTTTGGGGCGAAGCCCCAACGGGGTGTGGGGCAGCGCCCCTAAACTGTACCCATAAAATAGGACACTAACAAAAGAGGGGTGTCCCAATGTCATAGACACTTGAAAAAGGGCCATCCCCTTGGTAGTGGACAATGTCCACATTGGAGTTTACCAATGA
>JAGBXG010000059.1 GCA_017629415.1 Pseudomonadota bacterium
TTGTTTAATGCATATGGAATGTTTGCCTAGAGAAAAGCGCAGATAACACAACGCAATTCCTCCTCTGCATGCTGGAGAGGAGGACTCCACGGCGTATTCCATTGTGGGTTCCAAGGGACTCAGCCTCTTGGCGTGTTTTGGGGCGGAGCCATGGCGTACGCAAAGTCGTAAACGCTTACGAAGTGGTATGTTGCGGGGACGAAAAATGGGGGAGCGGGTCCCCATTTTTCTCAAAAAGATAGTTATCAGTACCCGGTTAACTTACAAAAACGTTAAATCTATGGTGGGTTCCAAGGGGCTCAGCCCCTTGGCGGGGTTTGGGGCGGAGCCCCAAAATAGCTTTGCGTAAGCCGTGTCGTGGAGCCCCAAAATAGCTTTGCGTAAGCCGTGTCGTGGAACCCCAAAATAACTTTGCGTAAGCCGTGTCGTGGAACCCCAAAATAACTTTGCGTATGTCGTGTGATACAGGGGGTCATCGATTTGGCAAGTCAAAAGATGTGTGATAAAATTGTAAGTTTTGTGATGTTTTGTGCAGTATAATGTGCAAATTTCATAAAACGGCATTTCTGGATGTTAAATCGACAGGTGATTTTCGGCATGATGAAACGTGCAATTTTGAGCATTTTTTTATTCTTAGCCATTTGGATGGGATTTGTATCATCGGCATTGGCGGAAACTTATGTGCCATCGCGCACGATAAACCTGGTTTATGATGATTCTGGCAGTATGATTCGCTTGGGGAATACTTATGTAGATACCTGGTGCCAGGCCAAATATGCCATGGAAGTTGTTGCTTCGATGCTGGAAGAACGCGATACCTTGAACATTTATTATATGAGTGATTATGTTCGAGACACCAAAGCACGTGCGCGTTTGACTTTGCACGGCAGTAAAAATGCTGCTGTTGTAAAATCTAATGTCGATTTGATTCACAATTTGGTGACCAAAGCCTCAGATACGCCATTTAACGCTGTTCGCCGTGCTCATGAGGATCTGAAAACGGTGACAACAGATGAGCGCTGGCTCGTCGTATTGACAGATGGCGAATTTGAAGATGGAGCCATGAAAAGCACCGAAATCGAAGCCTATTATGATGGTGTTGTCGCCGATGGGAAAACTCGCGTGATGATGCTGGCCATGGGACCAAGTGCGGCAATAATCGAAGGTGACGAAGCTAAAGGTATTTATTTTGAACATGCCAGTTCCACGGCTGCAATTTTGCCCAAATTGACGACGATTTGTAACCGTATTTTTCAGCGTAATGCTTTGCCGTTAACCCGAGAAGCTAAAGCAAGTCGTGAGATATCATTTGGCGTGCCCATGAGCGAGCTGATTGTATTTGCTCAAGGCCGCAACGTTCAAATAGCAGGAATTGTGGGGGGGGATGGCACAAAAATAGAACCCAGTTCCAATGTGCATGCCACGTATTCGACACAGGCTTCGACAACAAATCCTGAAGGTACCATCGTTAATGAGAATTTGAACGGTTATGTGGCTACTTTTAACCGCGAATTTGATCCCGGTTCGTGGCAGATTGATGTGCAAAATGCTGACAGCATTGATGTATATTATAAACCGAATGTTGCGATCAGAGCCTATTTGTACAATGCCATTGGTGATGAAGTGACAGCGCAAAATAACCTGATCAATGGCAAGTATCGCCTTGAGTTTGGATTTGTCAATGCCAGCACGGGAGCAAAAGTCGAAGATGCCTCCTTGCTTGGAAAAGTCGATTTTGCTTCCGAACTTACCAATACAGGACGCGATGACAAGGTAACCCATATGAAAGCCGGTCATAAAGATATGATTGAGCTTCGTGAAGGCAGTCTCAAAGTCGATGTGACTGCGAAATTTTTAGAGTATAATACTGTTCATACAACGAACAGTTATCAGGTTTATTTTAGGAATGAACTGGTTTTTGAATGGGAATCAAAGCCGACATGGGTCTTGACCAGCAAAGGTATTGCGAATGCCGAAGAACCGGCTAAATTGCGTGTGATGATGAAAGACGGCGATAACTTGATACCGCTCAATCAAGACCAATGGGAAGGCATGTCTGAGCCACGCGTGCGTGTGATGATGCCGCCTGATTCTGATGCTGGCATAGAAAATCCTGAAGCACCGGCAGATTTAAAACTGATTGTCCGCAAAGGACAAACGATAGGAACATTTGAAATCACGCCCAGCATAGAAAACCAAGATCCTTTTAGGGTCATTGCCGGAACGATGCCTGTGGTGTTTGCCGGCGAATTTTCAACGGGATTGTCTACGGCTGCCGGCAGCATCAGTGATACGGTTGTGATGACCGACAATATTACGCTCATGGAGCGTTTTTTGCACTGGCTTGAAGAAAATTGGGGCAAAGCTCTGGCCGGTATTTTGGGCTTTATTTACATCTTCGGATTGGCGATAAAAAAACGCCTTCCCAAAAGCTTGAAACGTCATCCCATGATTACGCAATACGATAATCGCAGACGCGTGATGAGTACGACGAATGCCGTTCGGCATGATGACACATTGCTCAATATTTTTTGTCCATTCCGTCCTGAAACTTGCAAATATAGTTTCGATAATATCAGCGATATTCAACTGGAAGCCTGGAAAGGACAAAGCGTATCTCTTTGTAATGCCACAGAATTTGAGAATACGAAGGTTCGCTTTGAAGGTGAAAAGATCGAAGATTTGAGACCTGTAAA
>JAGBXG010000007.1 GCA_017629415.1 Pseudomonadota bacterium
TCTGTCGGCGAAAGACTCAGTTTGGTCCCAAGCGGAGCAGAACTGATCCAACGATCGCGTTTACCGGTAATATTGGGCACCACGCGCGTATTATTGATAAAACGAATTTCAATAATACCACCGCCTGTTGAAAACCCGGCAATGACAAACGGACCTTCATCCGTCTGCGCAATAACTTCGGCAATATTGATGCAATCGCCGAGCTGACGGATATACTTCTTATCTTCTGCAGCCGTGGCAGCCGTAAACCCAGTAAAGGGAATCACCTGGTTCTTACCACGCCAGGGAATGCCACGTTCAATCAGCACTTCAGTCTGGCCTTCGGCCTTCAAATGCGGCGAATCCGGCTGCAATCCTTTGAGACCGGCACCTAAAGCAATATGCGTTCCATGGCCAGGTCCCGTATCACGGAATGAACCAAACAGTTTAATGCTGAAACTCTCGATCGATTTAAAATGTCCCGCATCCTCCAAGGCAAAAAAGATATGCCGCGCAAGCTGACCAATACGACAGGCGCCAGCAGTATGTGAACTGCTTGGACCAATCATGGCGGGTCCAATAATGTCGAATAAAGAGTGAACTTTGAGAAGAGCAACCAGATAACGGAAAGCATCCTCTTTAAATGATGCAATAATATCGTCCTCAAGCGACTCACGAACTTCAATCTCAAGACTGTGACGCTCTTTGATCTTGCGAGAGCCTGTCCAGCCGTTGCGTGTCGACCAAATGTCTAATGAGGACGGCAAAATCTGATGACGCTGCATAATTTCGCAGATCTTTCGCAAAACCGTCGATTGAGGCGAATTAAATACTTCAATTCTAAAAAGTGTCGAATTCTCCATCACAACCGTGTCAAACGAAATGCTCGAAGACTGCTTTCGGTTGTTCAGCGTTGTACGGCGCAAAGTACCGCACCAAGCCGGCGGATCCATCGGATAACCACGTTTCGCTGTCTGGGTCTTGTGATAAGCCACTGCAATCGCAAGCTTACCATCCTCATGCGCAAACACACGCTGAAGCGGTGAAAACTCATGACTCGAAATCTTACGAAGAGTCATCGGGAGCTTGTTTAAACTCATCCGGCCTATCCAAGACTCGCATTCGGCATGATGAAACGTATAGGCATCCTCCGGAAGATGCTCATATTCTGCCTGATTTCTAAGCATCTTCCAATGGGTCGCAATGATTTCCATCGGCACTTCGCGAGAATAATTCCACGGCATTTTATGAAGAAAATCAGCAAGCTCGATGCCTTCATGCTCATCTCGAATCAAAGGCTTCAAGTTCTGAAAAACACGCCGTCTGTCGGCGTTCAGACGATAGGCTTCTACGGATTCCCGGTATGACACTTTGAAATTCCTAATACAATGTCCTGGCGTAATGACGTTAGGAAAGACTTGATTAATCGTTGTGACTTGATTTTTATGATTTTTTTATGTACGAATCAGTCATCAAACCAACTCACCACATTTTGCTACATATCACACCCGGAACACACATTCAACTACATGGCCTTCATCGATGTATCGTTCTTGCGCCTCTGCTTTACAATGTTATGGGCTTTTGTTAAACGGCGCATTTTATTCTTGGGCTAATTTATAAAACCCAGACATCATTTTTTACATCGGTTCTGCTTATGATTCGTCAAATACCTAAATCGTATCTCTATCTGGCCGTGCGGTTGCTCTCATTGGTGGCCCTCGTTTTCGCTTCCATGCTGGCAGTCGATTATTATTTTGTCGCCAATACTTTCTGTGCTGCCGGCGCCGATTGCCAAGTCGTTGCACAGTCTGAATTCGGACAAAAATACGGCATTTTCTTACCCGCTCTCGGACTTACCGCTTATTCATTCTTTTTTCTGATGAGTTTTTTCTTTACAAAAACACGCAGAAAAATGTTCGGCAAATCCTTGGCAACCTTCTGGGCTCCCCTGGCCATCATCTGCTGTGCCATAGGAGCCACCCTGTTCTTCATCGTACAAAAATTTGAAATTCACGCCTTCTGCTGGATGTGCGTCGGTATCGACACCGCCGCACTCATCATGGTCATTCCCGCCATTCTCCTGTTCCTCAATAAAACAGAAGAAACAAACGACGAAGAAAACTCCGCAGAAGATAAACTCGGGTTCTGGACCGGATGCATCAGCGATTTAAAAGCTTCATGCACACGCAAAATAAGCTTCCTGCATCCTGTTTTATGGCTCACCATGTACTTCCTCTGCGCAGCCGGACCCATCTACTTCGGAACACGCCCGGAACCCGAACCCGAAAAACCTGCTGCCTTAACCGGTGACCTCAGTGCCGTCCCCGAATACATCAAATCATTCTATGTCCCCGGCAAAATCAATGTCGTCGAAATCTCCAGCTTCGATTGCCCACACTGCCGGCAGCTTCACCCTGAATTGTCCAAAGTCCTGGCTGAATACGGCGATTCCGTCAATTTCACACGCCTGACCATCCCACTCGGCAAACAAAAAGAAGCCTGCGTCGCCTATTTCTGCGCTGAAAAACAGAAAAAAGAAATCGCCTTCGCAGACTGCATGTTCGAAGAACCCACCAAAGATGCCGCCAAACTCCTTGAACATGCTCGACATTGCAGCATCGATGAAACCGCCTTCAAACAATGTCTGACCGATCCGGCATCCTCAAAAGCTGTCGATGATATCTTGAATAATATCCGGAATGCCGGCTTCCAGGGCGCTCCCACCATCTGGATCGAAAACACCGAAATCATCGGCTATAACACACAAAAAGGTATGGAACCCTACCGTCAGGCTTTGGGCGAAAAACCTGAACCTAAAACTCAAAACAACATCAATCCCAGAGAACTGGCCAACCATATCACACTCGTTTGCCTCATCCTCGCAGGGCTTTGCCTCCTTGCCGGCATACCTTTGACAATCAACCGCATACGCAAGAAATAAACACTTCATACAAAAAAGCGCGGCGTATTTCGCTTGCGAAATAGACGCGCAAGGCAAGGCGTATGACGGCCTCAAAAGGCCGGCATAGCCAAGCCTCAAAAAATCTTCTGATAAAACAACCTACTCCCTTAAGTTTTCATCAAGCATCGCTCAGACGATGCTTTTTTTGTACCCAAAAACACACAAACAAATCAATCACGCAAAAAATCAGCATCTCAGGGAAATAAACAACAATTATTAAGCTTTGGATCATGTGTTCACACTTCGTTGTCAGACGTGGACAGCTGTAAATATTTGGTGTAATTTTCACACACTGTAAACAACTTTGTTTACGCTCTCATACACATCACGAAAGGAGAAATCTCAATGGCAGTCAATCTTAAAAAAGGTCAGAAAGTCGACTTGACAAAAGGCAATCCCGGACTCACACGTCTGCTCGTGGGCTTAGGATGGGATACCAATCGTTATGACGGAAGCGCTGAATTTGACCTCGATGCCTGCGCATTCCTTCTCGGTGCAAGCGGCAAAGTGACCTCCGATTCTGACTTTATCTTCTACGGCAATGCACGCCATGCTTCCGGAAGCGTTCAAACGTCAGGAGACAACCGTTCCGGCGCCGGCGAAGGCGACGACGAAGTCATTACCGTCGATCTCTCCATGGTGCCCGCCTATATCGACCGTATCGCCTTTACCGTCACTATCTATGATGCTGAAACACGCCGACAAAACTTCGGTATGGTCAGCAATTCCTATATCCGCGTCATCAATCAGGCAAACAACGAAGAAATCATCAGATACGATCTCGGCGAAGATTACTCCATCGAAACCGCTATCGTCATCGGCGAACTCTATCGACACAACGGCGAATGGAAATTCAATGCTGTCGGCAGCGGTTTCCAAGGCGGACTTGAAGCACTTTGTGCCAATTTCGGCGTGAATATCTGATCTCAAAAGGGGAAAAATATGACAGTCAATCTCCAAAAAGGTGAAAAAATCGATCTGCGCAAAACCAATGGCGAATCCCTGCGTAATATCGTTGTCGGACTCGGATGGGATGCTTTGCCTCCCCCCAAAAAAGGCGGCATCATGGGCTTGTTTTCAAGCCAACCCAAAACCCCTGAGATTGACTGCGATGCCTCCGTCCTCATGTGCCAAAACGGCAAACTCGCCGGAAACAAAGACGTCATCTACTTCGGCAATCTCTTCCACACCAGCGGCGCCGTCAAACATACCGGCGATAACCGCACGGGCGACGGCGAAGGCGACGACGAACAAATCATCGTCAACCTCGACAAACTCCCCGCCGAATACGAAAAACTCGTCTTTGTCGCCAACGTCTATCAGGCCAATCTCAGAGGACAGCATTTCGGCATGATTCAAAATGCCTTCATTCGTATCGTCGATATGGATACAAACAACGAAATCTGCCGCTTCGATTTGACCGAAAAATACGATGGCAAAAAAAGCATGATCTTCGGCGAAGTCGTCAAACAAAATGATGCATGGCAATTCAACGCTATGGGCGAAGGCACCACCGATGACTCACTCGGCGCACTCATGAAACGATTCAATTAAAATGCGCATTTTAAATGGAACGCCGCTATGCCGTCCTTCGGCCGGCATACGCGCCGTATTGGCCCGGTTATTTGCCTAACGGCAAATACACCGGGCTTTTTTGCTCGCAAAATCCCGCACTTTCTTCGGCAGCTTCGTCATTCCTGCAGATCAAGCACTACACACATCCTCAAAATCGCATCCTGCCGGTAACAAAACCTCACCATATTCACAAAGTGTCAATGATACCTAAACGAATGGGATACAGGGAGCCTGTTTTGCTGCTAAACGTCAACAATCCAGCCCCATTTCTCCTACAATAAACATGAATTCTATTGTAGGATTCCAAAGAGGCTCCGACATGTTATGACACAAGCCTCGAAAAAACTTACGTACATTCATTATTATCGCATCAGGATAGTTCTATGGCATTCAAAGGGAATTTGCTTCAGCTGTCAGATTTGCTCACCGACAGAAAAGATAGGGCTGGCAAA
>JAGBXG010000471.1 GCA_017629415.1 Pseudomonadota bacterium
CATCGGAGCCTGAGAAGCCATGCTGCCCCCCATCGGAGCCTGAGAAGCCATGCTGCCCCCCATCGGAGCCTGAGAGGACATGCTGCCGCCCATCGGAGCCTGAGAAGCCATACTGCCCCCCATCGGAGCCTGAGAGGCCATGCTGCCGCCCATCGGAGCCTGGAATGCCATACCACCGCCCATCGGCATCTGACCAGGCAAACCATTCTGAGAAGCCATCGGCGGCTGATTCATCGGTGCCTGCTGATAATTATTGTTGGAAGGAAGCGGCGGCTGCTCATGACGCATCGGCATACCCTGAGGCATCGGCGCAGGTGCCTGACCATAACCGCCAGGCTGAGCACCAAAAGGCGCATTGTAACCACCACCCATTGGAGGCTGGCCATATCCGCCGGCCGACGGGTTCATTCCACTGCCATAAGGATTCTGCTGGGGCACGCCATAACCGCCCATGCCCTGACCATAAGGCGCTCCCCCCATGTTCTGCATCGGCGACGGATAGACATTGGCCTGAGCCGCTGACTGCGGACGCGCAGAAATGACAGGCTGACGCGTGGCCGCCTCAGGCAAAAAATATTGAATCACCGCCTGAATATCACTGGCCACTTGATAATTCATCATCCGAGGATCGCTGATAAAAGCAAAATACGATTCCTCAAATTCATCAAATTCCAGCTCTTCACCGCTCTCATTAAAAATCTTGGGCGCACGAATCGGCTGATTCTGACGGATATCCTCCGTAAAAAGCAAAACACTTTGCTCATCACCCGTATCCGGATGCACATAAGGCGCATAAAAACTATGAATAAATGCATCCGCCGCAAAATTCGTCACCATGTTGGCCTGCGATACCACCACAGGCGAACAGCGCAACAAAATAACCGCCACACCTAACGCCTGAATCTGATTCAGCCAGTTGACCCAATCTCGCACGCCGCACGAATTGATGCGCTCAATTTCGGCCATATCAATCAATAAAAGACGACCTTGAATCTGACCTAAAAAATTGGCCAAAAGATTGTCCTCATCAAGAATGCCTTTGAGCTTAAGATAAGTATAGCCATTGCCTACTTGCAATGTCGGAATAAACTTCTGCATAGATGAACTCACGCGTTAAAACACGGATTTTGTCCAGATACATATCTGAACAGACCTCGTTTTATTCTATCATGCTTGAATGAATTGTTCAAAAAGAACTCGCGATGCTCCAGTCTCGTCAGCATCCGCGCCTGCGCAACGTCGCCACGGTCTCCAAATGCGCTGTCTGAGGCAACATATCTACAGGCTGAATCGACACAATGTCATATCCATCCTGCTCAAACTTGCGCAAATCCGCCGCAAGCGACTCGGGATTACAAGACACATAAATAATCGTGTTCTGTCTCATACGCATGATCTGACGATAAGCCGGCGGCAAAAGACCACGGCGCGGCGGATCGACTACCAGCAGAAAATCTGAAAAATTGGCATGATTATCCAAAAGCTCTTTCAAAATGTCCGCTGTATCCCCCGCATAAAATTCAATCCGGTCTTCCAGACCATTTTTACGCGCATTCTCACGCGCATTCTCAATCGCCTGTTTTTCAATATCAATCGCAATGGCACGATGACCATGACGCGCAAAACTTAAAGCAATGGTTCCCGTTCCGCAGTAAAGATCGAGCATCGGCGTGTCAGCATCCATATAGGGAGCTGCCTGATTGAGCACCACCTGATACAATTTTTCAGCCTGTATCGTATTCGGCTGAAAAAACGCCCGAGGCAGTACTTCATAATGCAATGCATGCGCCTCATCCGGCATCAGCATTTTTTCATGCAGAACCGGACTGCCAAAAACCAGCGTATCCTCAAAACGCGTCTGATGCCCCTTCTGAGTCACAATAGCAGTCCAATAAAAAGTATCCACCTGACGAGATAATTTTTTCAGGACATTTTCCGCAAAATCATCCACGACTTCGCGCGCCGTCATCACCCGGCCATCCCCCAGCGTGACAGGATCTTCTGCCGATGTCGTCAAAATGACCATCAAAGCCCCCGTCCGCTTGCCCTCACGGATCGTCAAAAGACGCAAAAAGCCTTCGTTTTCCCTAAAAATATAATACCGAAGGCCAAGCGTCTGAGCCCATGCCGTCGTTTTTTGCGCCAATTCCGGCAATTCCGGACACAGCATATCGCAATGACGCATCGTGATAACCTCATAACGATACCCCGAGGGATGCAACCCAACCCCCAGTTCTCCTGCGCCGTCCGGCCCAAATGAAAGCTCCATCTTGTTGCGATAATAATCCTGCGATGCACACGGCAGTATGGGATTGACAGGCGTTTTGATATTCTGATCCTTTAGGACGCGTTCCAAAATGCCCTGCTTGATCTGACACTGTGTTTCGTATGCACAGTCGCGGAAAGTACAGCCGCCGCATCCCGTGTCCTTGTCACAACGCACCGCCGCATGCGGACAACCTAATGGAATACGTGCAAACTTCTGCTCACGCACTTCAACGATCATCGCCTGAAGCACAGAATTCTCAATTCTGCGGCCCTCAACCAGCAGCTTGTCACCGGGAATCCCCCCGCGCACTTCCACCGGTATTTCCCTGCCCTCTTCGTCGTAAAACATGGCCTGTCCCCAGCCACGGGCACTCATATCGGTAATCGTCACCTCAAACTGCTGCATGATATAACTTTGAAGCCGGCGTCTTTTAGACATGCGTATGATTTCTCCTTAAAAAACTTTTAAGCATCGATAAATGGCTGCGGCATCCCATGCCATTTCGGAAACACAAACATGCCCTTTATGCTACATGTCGTATATTGACAAGTTCAATTTTTTGCTCGACAGAATGGCGCACTTTCTTCGTCAGCTGCGTCATTCCAGTCGGTCACGTGCGCTGGCACGCTCCCTCCTTTCATGCCTTGCTTCCTCGAATTTGCATCCATTCTGCGGCAAAAAATGACTGAATGACGCACTTTCTTCGTCAGCTGCGACCTCACTATCGCCCTTCGGGCGGTCTCTCCCACAGGGAGAGAAACCTGATTCGCTTCGCTCATCAAA
>JAGBXG010000472.1 GCA_017629415.1 Pseudomonadota bacterium
GAATAGATATCGGAGCGTGCGTCAATTTCGTTGCCGAGGACTTGTTCGGGGCTCATGTAGTAGGGCGTTCCGATGGCCTGTGTGGAGCCTTTTTCGTGTTCGGTTAAGATTTTGGCGAGTCCGAGATCGAGGATTTTGAGTGTTTTGTCATTTTTGGTGAGCATCATATTTGAGGATTTCACGTCTCTGTGAATGATGCCGTGATCGTGTGCGTATTGTAGGCCTTTGCAAGCGTGTATGGCGACGTGCAGGAGGAATTTGGTGGGGAAGGGTCCGATTTGCTGGATGAGTTGTTTAAGATTTTTGCCTTCGACGTATTCCATGGCCATGTAGATATTGCCGTCATTGAGGCATCCGATATCGAAGACGGTAATGATATTGATGTGTTGGAGTTGTGCGCTGGCTCTGGCTTCGCGCATGAAGTATTCGAGGGCGACTTGGTTATCTTTGAGTTTTTGCGACAGGACTTTGAGAGCGACTGTGCGCATGAGGATATTGTCTGTAGCTTTATAGACGATGCCCATGCCGCCGTGAGCGACTTCTTCGATGACTTTATATCTGTCGCTTCCGACGGCGGGAACTTCAGCGTTTCCGAGCATAACGGTGGAGACGCGTTTTCTGCCGGTGGCGGAGACGCGGCTGGGAGGCTGATTAGAAGCTTGTCTGTTATCGAATGAGGGATTTTGTGAGATGCGTTGTTCGTGGCTGACGGCATCTTTGATGCGCAAGTCTGTGTATCGAGCCGATTGATGCATGCTGCTTTTCCGGCGCAATTTTTCAGCGACATGATTCAGTGCTTTTGAGATGTCGTGGAAATTGGGGTCGATATCATAGACTTTTTGGTAGGTTCGGATGGCATTTTCGAAGTCATCCAAAAGTTCGTATGCATAACCGCATTTGTATGCGATTCTGCAGACTCTGTCATCGGGGAGATTGAGCCAAAAAAGCGATTCATAGCAGATGGTGGCATCGCTGTATTTTTTCTGTTTGCAATAGATATCGCCTTGCAGTTCGAGGGAGTTGGCGTAATTGGGGTTATCGGAATCGATTCTTTTGAAGCATGTGAGTGCTTCATCATATCTTTTAAGGGAGATGAATTTTTGTCCGAGTTTAAAGTATTTTTTAAACCGTTTGAGGGTATCGATTTCGAGTTCGAGGTTCTGATGTTCTTTACAGATGCGGAGTGCGCCGGAGAGGTCATTGATGGAGATGAGAGCGTTTCTGGCTTCTTCGATGGCGCCAGCGCGTTCATAGCAGCATGCGGCGAGTTTGGGGTTTCCAGCTTGTGAAAATTCTTGTGCGGTTTGTTCGAGCGCCTGTGCGAGGGCGAGGACTCTGAGGCCTTCATCTCTGGTATCTTCTTTGGCGAGATAGGATTTTGCGGCGAATATGGCCATCATCCGGCTGACATTGGTTGACATGAGATCGCCGTTAGCGAGGGCGAGATCATTTTCGAAAGCTTTGATTTGCATTTCGAGTTGTTTGGGGATGTTGCCGGATTTTTGGTAGCACATGACAGCGTTCATGTACTGTTTAATTTTGGTATATAGGTTGGCAGCTTCTTCATATTTTTTGCAGTTGAAGAGCAATTTTGCGGCTTTTTCATACTGCTTAAGCTGTACGTAGATATCGGCGGCTTTGGTATATTCGGCCTTCAGTGTCAGCAGTTCTGCAAGTTTGGGCAGATTATTGGATTGCCTGCATAAATTTTCAGCGCAATCTAAGCGATCTGATTTTACGGCAATATCGACGGCGATATCCATCAGATCGTGTGCCATGCAGAGGGCAATGGCATCATCGACGAAACCGGCCTGTGTCAGAATGGATGCTGCCTGCGCAAAATTTTCATTTTCGATAGCAAGATCCCAACGTGCCTGAGTAGGGGGGTCCAAATTTTGTTTTAGCTGATTAAGATTCATGCAAATTTAATGAACAACGAACTCAATTGTGCAGACAATAATCAAAATAGACTATCTCAACCATCTTACCACATATACACAAACAGGTCAATTTGCGGAATTTTTTACATCAAGTTCGCAGACAGGTGGCAATGGTCTGTGATTTTTCGACGGAAGATTGATGTGGTTTTAAATAGTGTTCAAAGACGGCGGGTTCTGGGCCGTCGTAAGTAATTTCCATGCGAATTTTCATAAACTCGAGGATGGCAATCATATCGCCGTATTGGATATGTTTTCCTTCTGATTGAAAAGGCATGCCATTTTCATCTTTGAGGATTAAAAAACCCGAGGCCGGAGCTATAATAGAGATACTATGATGGGTGGAGAGCTGTATATTTTCAGGCTGTCTGCGACAGATTTGGGTGTTCATTTGTGCAATGACATCTCCGACAGCAACAAAAGTGCCGGATGAAAGCACAGGAACCATGGAAGTCAAAGGTTGCGGAACGATAAGCTGGTAGCGTTTTCCGAGGCGTTCGAGGATGCCTATGGCTTGTTTGGACATGCCGAAGGGGGCGGAAATGGGATAAAAACGCCCGACAGCCGGACTCAGAATCCGGCCATCGGGTTGAACATGGCATGTCAGCACAGAAGCAGAATGGCTGCTGAAAGGAGGCATCACAATCTATACCTAGAAAGCATGGTTGATGCCTTCGGCATCGACATCATAAACGGTCACGGTATTTGAGCTGGCGTCTGAAATCAGCAGGAAATTGTATGTGCTGTATTTGAAACGTTTGAGATCTGTGGGCGCACTTCCGACGGCAAAGCTGAGCGGTGAAAGCCCGGTACGCGTTGTAAATTCAAAGGCATCGCCGCGTTTCAGTTCAGAAGCGCTTGCCGGCATACGGACAGAGAAGAATGCCGTCTGGGCATCCGGTGTGTCAGCCTGGTTATCCGTAGATAGCGTAAACCGAGTCTGTCCAAAAATGTTTTGCGGATTATCTACACAATGGGAACCGGCGGTAATACGGCGATTGACGAAAGTGCTTGTGCTGGTAATCAGCCATTGGCCGACAGCGCGGACATCGAATTCGAGGCCGTTGGCAAAGCATTCAGGAGAGGGCAGGGCAGAGGCATCGGCGGCATCGCCCGTCACTTCGAGCGACAGACGGTTAGGACCAACATCTGTAACACGCCATTCTAAACGCGGAGCTGTGCCGTCTGCTTGTTCGGCGAAAGCCTGACAATTCACAGAAGAGGTGTTCAAACCTTTGCGATTGGCAAGAACGAGATGATCGCCGGGACGGGCACCGAGTGCGCAGAAATCCATGCCTGTTTTAAACACACCCGGCTCAGAAAAATAACCGTCGGAACGTGTATCATTTTCCAGTTTGCCTTCGTATTCAATGCGCCATGTTTCAGAAGCCATGATGGCATCATTGGGGACGGCAATGGGCTTTTGGGTATCTGGATTGATATGGCCAACCTGGCCTGCATTGGCAAAAAATGCAATACCTGGGCGTTCGCGCAACGTCACTTCGGGCAAATCTTTGTCTGTACAGATACGTCCGACACAACGCACCACACCGATATAAGAAACATCGTCGTCATTATCGGAAACGCGCAGAGCCAATTCTGCCGCAGTGCCGGCAGGCGCATTGTCTTTGGAATGCGTCAATGTCTGATGAATCAGATATTCAATGACTGTGCCGTTAGATGCCGAAACAAAAACGATGGCTTCTTCGGCAACGACGAGATGACCATTTTTGTTATAGATGGTTTCCTGACGAATATCGGCTTCCAAATCAAGGGCAAGTCTAGAAACAGGAATGCCCACCACGCGATTGCGCGGATACCAGCCGGAACGGTCAATGGTCTTGTCGGTCTGCAAATCAATAACAATGATTTGTGAATCAGCCCCATCCAGGACATAGAGCCAGCGACCGTTAGGATCGATGCTTAAGGCATCGCGTCCGGAGGGGACACTAGCCACTTCATTAAAGCCATTTTTACCGTAACATGCCAAATCTTCATCGTCGATGAGACCGTCGCCGTTGTTGTCGATGCCGTCACGGCACAAACCGGAAACATCGGCCTGAATCAGATTGTCTGCGGATTCATGGTCTGTTGGCCAACGGCATTTGATATCATCGCGGTCCGTATCGCCGTCGCCGTCATTGTCGAGGCCATCGGCACAAGTTCCCGGAACCATGGCCTGAAATCCTTCGGCTTCAGAGGCATCACTGTTTGCCACACAGCCCGGATCTAAGGCATCGGTAAAACCATCGCCGTCATTATCTAAATGATCATTGCATTCACCAATGCCTGCCCAGCCCACAGCAATATCGTCGGTATGCTCAAAACTGCCTTCCACACTCCATGGATAGAAGCAGCTGGGATCTTGTTCATCGCTCAGTCCGTTACCATCATTGTCTATACCGTCGGCACAGCCGAAGCCAGCCCCGAGACGTTTGATTTCGCAAGGATAAGATGTGCCGTTCAAACATGAACCGGCGGTGGCATCAAACCCGATGACTGAGATATGCCGTTTGTCTGCAAAAGAGACATAGCCATAATTTCCCATGGGATGTGCCACATAATCAGACGGTGTGCCGTCCAGTTTTAGGGCGTGTTCCCAAGTGACCTGAATATTGTCTTTAGACAATGAACAACTGATGGGCAAAACCCCTTGTCCTGCACCGCAGTCAAAGGTTATCTTCAAACGGCGTACAGTGCCGTCCGTAAAGAAAACATAATAGGCATCTTCAGCGTTATGATAGGTAATCTTGCCAGGGGTTTTATCGAGTTCCTGATAGGCAATTTCGCGGTTGTCATTCATTGAGACGATGGAAAGATCGTTTTTGATGGCACTTGTCAAAACGACAAAAGCCCCCAAACTGTCTCCTGTCATCGACTGCGGGTTTTCTCCAACCGGAATTGAGGTCACGCCAGGAACTGCTGTTGAAATATCAATCGGCTTAAACTCAAGGTCATTCGTATAAAATGGCGCATAAGACAATGTCGCCGTACTCATATTCACAACATAAAGTGCATAGCTTGTCGTGCCGCCGGCGGCAGCACATGCCGTCGGATCCAATTTGACGATATTGCCGTTGAGCGTACATCGTGCGACTGGGTACATCTCGCCGGGCATCGCTAATGCATTAAGATATGAGGTATTTTCATCATCACAGGCGCTCATGCCAAATGCGGCCGCCGCCATGAGGGCAAATGCCAGTCTATACTTTGTCATTCGGCATCCTTATTTTCATCATCGTTTTCAACATTGGCAATTATAACCGATTGAAGTACGGGCTCCAAAGGCGTGGATACATCAAACGCCTGAATCGACTCTTCTAAAAAGTTGATGAGATACATCGTATGGTCAACAATCGTCATTTCGTAAGGACCATCGCCTGTGGGCACGGTGTTGACCATTTCCATGGTGCGCGGATCGACAATGTAAATCATATCGTCCACGACGCTTGTCAGATAAAGCAGACCTTCTGAAGCGTTGCCAACCCATGCAACTTTTGACATATCCGAGGGCAGCGTCATCATCTGTGTAACATGCGCCTCATCCGTGGCATTATCGCCTTGAGCCAGACCGCTGATATCAAATTTGAGCAGTGTATTCGGGTACTGGTTGATCAAAAAGAAATCTTTGCCAAGCGGATCCAAAGCCATGCCGCGTCCTTCATAAGCACCAAATGCATTCGGTACGCTCATGGCCTGACGGGCATAAAGCCCTTCTACACCGCCGTCAGCATTCAAGGCAGGCGACATGACCAAAAGATTGGATGCCGAACGGCCGGTGACGATAAAACGTTCTCCGCCAATCCATAAAACTTCGCTGGCGCCATAGACAAATGAGCCCATCTGATGGCTGAACTCCGGTTTCCCGTCGGCCCCGTCACGCACGGTCATGGCTGTGACGCGCGCATTTCTGAGCTGCGCGATCATCAGCAAGTCAAATTCAATGCGTTCCGTCACACTCTGACCGTCCGGCAAATAGGTCACTTTATCGCGATAACTTCGCGTAATGGCCACATGCGTCGGATCATCGTCAACAATCACACGGCAAGCCAAAAGCGTATCGGAATCCGGCGATTCGGGACACGAAATCGTGCTTCCGTCTTCCGAAATCTCAAACCAAACAAGTGCATCGTCATCGCGCGTCACGGTGTAACCGCGTCGTGCATCCGAACTCAAAACGACATTCGTGCCGAAACTGCCCATTTTTTTGGAGGACGGCAAAATGGCTCCCGTTTCCAAATCAATGACGTACAGGACACCGCCGTCTGTGGCGCGGTAATCCAAATCAAAATTGGAACCCACGACATAAGCATATTTCCCATTCGGATGAACAGCCATCCCTGTCGGAAATTCAAATTTCGTCAAATCCGCAGATTTGCCAATCAAATCTGTGGCACAGCCGCTCAAAACGGCACTAGCTATTATCAATGCTGAGGCGCCAACCGCCCGAAACTTATTATTCAAAAGATCATTCCTCCAAGATGCGCCTCAAATAAAGGCACAATTTAGCGCCAATACACTACAACAAACGCAGCCTCTTGACAATTCATTCCAAACGAGTAGAAGGCCCCCTGCGATGAAAGACGGACATGTAGTCGCTGCGTGACTGGAATCGGTTACGGAGAGGAAAGTCCGGGCTCCACAGTGGAAGGATGATCGCTAACGGCGACCGAGGGTGACCTTAGGGATAGTGCCACAGAAAATAAACCGCCTTGGCAACACGTTTCAACGTGACTGAGGTAAGGGTGAAACGGGGAGGTAAGAGCTCACCGGTGCGGTGGTGACATCGCACGCTTGGTAAACCCCATCCGGAGCAAGATCGAACAAAAGGCGCTGAAAAGCCAGGTTCCACGCCTGTGTCCTTTGGGTATGATCGCTTGAGGCGGCAGGCAACTGTCGTCCTAGATGAATGACTACACCGGCAGGCTTGTCTGCCGCGACAAAACCCGGCTTATCGGCCGTGCTTTCATCGCATCTCTTTTTGAGCGGGCGCTATGATATACGCGCCCGTTTGGCCCGGGCTATTTCGCTCATGCTTCGCGAAATACGCCCGGGCATTTTTTTGTGCGGTAAAATCACACGGCTGCGTTGTTTTCAGAGCTACTTTCAAAATGAGGATAATATATCTGGGCAAATGC
>JAGBXG010000473.1 GCA_017629415.1 Pseudomonadota bacterium
AAGCTGACAAAGAAAGTGCGCCAAATGGCGAGCAAAAGACTTCGAGTTTACAATATTTTCAAGCTTTTGGTAAGCAGTGCATCGATATGCATCCCTTTAGCATGAATTTGATGGGAGATTTGGCTGCTTTAGATGAGTTTTTGGAAAAACTCTGGGCGATGAAAATCCGGAGCAGGTGTCTCAATAGGGAAAACGGACAAGTAATTCGGGATTTCTGCACAAGATGCACATTTATAAAGATTGCCTAAAATCGGCGAATTTGAGGGCAGATTCAGTATTTTGCGCGGTATTTCGACGTGGAGTGACCAATGGATTTTTCCGTCTGTCATGGTTTGGGGGGACTGGAGGACACGGCGAAGGATTAGGGCATATTCATCGGCTTCAAATCGACGACGCGGGGAACGTGATAGTCCATGTTCTGCCAAGCAACAGCCAGCACTATTGAATTCAAAATTGAAATAACCCGTATCGGCTTTCAAAAAAACTTCAACGCAGCTGTCTTGCCAGCATGGATCGCCATCTTGGGTGCATTCACACCGAAAGTTTGAAGGCATCTCTATCACATCGAATGTAACGAACAGAGTTTGATGGTCAATTTCGATGTCGGCAGTGACTTTGGGCTGCTGGGGATCAGGTGTCCATAAGGGATTGGGGGTGAGGGTATAGTGCATAGAATGAGTGTCAAAAAACATGAGCATTTACGAATGGTTTAACTTGTTGAGCAAAAGACTGTTTTTTGCTGAGAACGTTTGTGAACAGGACTTGTTTCATCCACAAAAAACGTCCAATTTTGCGGGATTCCAAAGGGGCTTGAGTCCCTTGGAACCCGCAATGGATTTGACATTTTTGTGAGTTAGCCGGGTACTGATAACATTCGTTTTTTGGAAAAATGGGGACTCGCTCCCCCATTTTTCGTCCCCGCGACATACCCCTTCGTAAGTCTTTTGTGATTTTGCGTATGCCGTGGGGCAACGCCCCACAAAAAATTAACTCTTACATGATATCATCGAGTTCGCTGAATGAGCGGACGAGGGTGAGGCCGGCGGCGGGGGCTGTTTGTCCGGCTTTTGTGCGATTTCGGCTGTTCAGGATATCGCGCATTTCGAGGGGATTACGGTCGAGACCGAAGGTGATAAGTGTGCCGACGATAATGCGGACCATTTGTTTCAAAAATGCCGTACCTTCGACATCGATTTGAATGAGTGCATTGGCGTCACCGCAAGTACAGACATAAGGTGGCGGTACGGTTTGGACATCCACGCGAGTGATGGTGCGCACGGGGGATTTGGCTTGACAGTCAATAGCCCGAAATGCCGAAAAATCATGTTCACCGATGAGATATTGGGCGGCTTTATGCATATTTTCGACATCAAGAGGGCGGACATGAGCGGCACGATTCACGAGCATAGGGGGGAGATAACGTCCTTGCCACAGCCAATAGCGATAATGTTTTCCCCGGCTTTGGAAGCGCGGCTGAAAGCCGTCAGGTGCATAAAGTGCGTGTCGAATAGTTATTTCAGGGGGTGTCAGGGCATTGAGGGCAATCTTGAATCGCTCAGGATCATAGGGACGATCGGTGTCAAATGCGGCAATTTGCCATTCGGCATGGACACCCGCATCGGTTCTGCTGGCGGCACGGATTTCTGTGGGAGCATTGTGGATTTGGGTTAAAGCTTCTTCAAGGCAACCTTGAATCGTCGTTTGACCCTCTTGACGTTGCCAGCCTGCGAATGGCGTTCCGTCGTATGCTAAAATAAGCGCAATCGTTGTCATAGCTTTTGAAATTTCAGGAAGTTTTTAGAATTCAAATCCAGGCTTTCAAGCCCTTTTGGGAATATATCGTAAAAAAAATAAAAAAAAATCGTCACAACGGGTTTCTCGTTGGCATCACACGGGGTGAAAACAGACGGCATCTTATCAGCAGGTGTTGAGGACATTGCCGTTTTTGCTTAAGGAGTGTGTGATGATGCATTTAAATTTCTGTGTTTTGAACGCCGCTCAGCTCAAAAAGACCATGAAACGTCTTGGAATGCGGTATATAGGATTATTTATGGTCGTGATGGTATGCATGGTTTCGGGGTGTGCCGAATGGGATAACGAAATTTCATTCTGTGCATGCCGTCAGCAGACTTTTGCGTTAACGGGCATGGAGAATTCAGAAATGATCGTGATGGATTCAACATCTGATGAACATTGTGGAGTACTCGTGGAAGCTTTACAAGGCACATGGAATGGTTTGGGAGATCGTCAGGATTCCAGGATGATCTTTCGGGAAGATGGGCAATATGAGATGTGGCAAAATCGTCGTGGTTCTTGGAAGCATCTTTATACACACAAATTCTGGATTGAATATGTGATGCACCAAGGCATGATGCGAAGTGAGCTGCACATGGATTTGCCAGATATGGAAGATTATGCCGTTCGATATGTTATCAGCGATGGCATTTTGGTTTTGGAAGAACCCACTTGGAATGAACCGGTCATGCGTTTCGCCAAAGAATAAACGGTTAAGATATTTGCTTAGGGGGAGTATTTCACCACTTTTTCAATTTGGAGGGGGCAGCCGCCCCCTTCGGCGCTATTTGCTTTGCAAATACGCGCCTAC
>JAGBXG010000474.1 GCA_017629415.1 Pseudomonadota bacterium
ATTTGGTGGGTTTGCCGGTGACAGGGGCTGGGGTTCTGACTTCGAAAGGTTTGATAGGCGTGAAGGGACTGCTATCAGCTATGGAAACAGCCGTTTCAGCGGGTTTATCTTCAATTTTTGTTTCAGCAGAATCTGATTTAAAGATACTGTCTTTGAGATCCGTTTTTGCGGCATCAACAGTTTTAGGAACTTCAGTGACGACGGGAATATTGGGTCTTTCGACGACAACGGTGTCTTCGGCATCTTCATCGTCACCATCGTTATTATCGTTGTTTGTTTTGGCAGCGTTTTCCGATGTTTTGTTATCCTCTTTGTTATCTGAGGCTTTATCATCAGTTTTTGATGTGAGATCTGAAGCTGATGAATAAGAAGGCGTAGCCATACCTGCCCCGAGTGCCTGCATTGAGGTCGAGGAGACAGCGGTCAGTGCATCGAGGCTCGTTGATGATGTCAGGATGTTAAGCAGCGAATGGCTGGACTGAGGGGAAGGAGCAGCCGGTTCATCATCGAACTCGTCTTCATCATCGTCAAGATCAAGCCCTTTGAGCAATTCCGCAGCATCTGGATCGTAAGCATTATTGAGTTTGTTTTCCTTGTCCATTCTCGCGCCTAATTCTGTAATAATGAGTTTTTCAGGCAAAATAGCCCGAACACATCATAAACCAAAAAAATCATTCTGAAAACCACGAAGGCAAAAAAACGTCACTTCAACAAATTATTTACCTATTCACGTCCAGTTTCCGAGAGCCTGTCCTAAGCGGATGGTTTCACCGGGTTCAAAAGTCCGGCTAGGCTGGAATTCGTTTCCTTCTAGGAGCAAAACGACAGTGCTGCCGAGTTCGAAGCATCCGAGTTCTTCGCATTGTTCCGTGTGCCATGGGGTGTCGAGGGTTTTGTTGAACGGCACGCGTCTCACGCCATTGGTGATGAAATCGTCATATTTGACAGAAATACGGCCTACGCATGTGGCGCCGACTTTGACGAGCGCGCACTTTTTGCCCTCAGGTGTAGTCAGGAATGATGTGAGTCTTTCGTTTGCCGGCAGCAAATCATGGGTGAGCAGGTATCCCAGGCGGTTAACCGGCAGCAGTCTGCCGGGTGCATAGGTCATGTGTGTCACATTACCGGTTACTGGAGCATGAATTCGATGGTAGTTGTATGGCGCGAGATAAATAATGAAAGCGTAGGCATCGTCAAGCCATTCAGGATGGATGTCACAGGTTGAAGTGTCGTCGATACAAGCCAGGGTGCGGACATCGTATTCGCGTCCCTTGGCGTGCAGTAGCGTGCGTGCAGAAATCTTTCCTGCAAAACTCATTTTGCCATCCACAGGGGAAACGACCGACGCTTTGTCCGCTGTGCGTGCATCTTTGCGGATTGCTCGCGTGAACAGTGCGTTGAGCGATTCGAAGGAGTCCACGGGATGTACGGCATCGCTCATATCGACGTGCATGGCGTGTACGAAACCTCGATTGATGTTTTTTTGGACGGCGGGTGGAAATTTGACATCCGAAAGCCGGCCCATGGCATGGCTGACAAGTGCGGATGGAAGTGTGTCGAGGACTTTTTTGAACAGGGTCATGGTTTCAGTTTCCTTATGTTTGGCGGAAAAATCTGAACGCATTTAGCGTTGGAAGCAGGTAGAAGTAGTTTGTTGGAAGCAGGTAGAAGTAGTTTAATGTTTTTTTGGGGGGGGAGCCCCCCTTCGGCGCTATGCCGCGGAAATGTGCGTTGCACATATCTCCGCGGCATACGCGCCTTCCCCCCATTGCGGGGACACCCCGCAACGCCCCGCAGGACATCTCAGGTTCAAAATTTTTTCGTTGTTTTGGCTGAATGATGTATTGGACAGCCGCAGACCATTTTTTATGTTTAGTATCTGAATATGCTTTCAAACAAAATAAGAAATGACAAAAGATTGTGCGGGATACCTTGCATATGTATTTGCATATGCTGGTTGAAAAGGTTTCAGCATAGAATAATGCGCCAAAATTAGATGGGTTTACATGCGCGAGGGGATATGCTAAAATAAGCCCGATTTGGGATGTGCTTCGAACGGCATTCCGTTCTTGTACTTTATAACATTAATAACAGGGTCATTTAGGGAGTCGATATGCATTTGAAAAATAAGTTGATGACGGTGGGTTGTGTTGCAGTGACTGCGGCAGCGCTTGTCGCCGGAATGGCCTGCAATGAGCATGAGCTTTCGCCGTTTTCAAAGTCTCTGAGTGCCGGCAAAAAACAGAGTTTGGATTCGAGTTCTGCCCGTAACGTAGATATTCTTTTTGTCGTTGACGACTCGGTCTCCATGTCTATGGAACAGCGTGGTCTTGACAGCAACTTCAGCTCCTTTTTGGATCGTCTGATTGATGCTGGTGCGAATTTCCGTTTGGCAACGGTTTCCACGAGTCATATTACCACAGGCCAGTTTAATGTTTCTGCTTTGGATCCTGCCAAGAGTGAGGATAACGGTGTTTCCGTTTTGAACAATGTTGACAATGGGGATGGCACGAAGCTGACGACATCAGATTTGAATGCAATCCATAATAAATGTCAGGAATATTATAAGAATGGCAAGCTTTGGATTGATCGATTTGATGAAGAATTTGCGACGCTTGAAGGTGATGCACTTCGTAATGAAATCCGAGATTATTTCCGTTGCCAGGCTATTGTTGGTACGGGCGGTGAAGCCACGGAACGTGGTCTTGCAGCCATGCGTGAGGCTTTGCGCAACACTGCAAATTTCAAACGTCCTGATTCGATTTTAGCAATTGTTTTCGTCACAGACGAAAATGACTGCAGTGCTTCGGATTCTACGGGTGCTGATAAAAATATTCAGGGCAATGATTGCGAGCTTGAACGTAATATTGAAGACAGCTGCATTGTGACAAGCGGTGACCAGATTCTTTATGATACAGAGGAATTGGGCAGTGTATTGATGAGTGCGCCGGGTCAAAGTATTACGTATAATGGCGAAACCAAGAGCTTACGCAGCTGGTGTGTCCAGGGCGATGATGTTGCTATTCAGGCTTTGAACGAATGTCTTAATGATGAAGAATGTGATGCTAGAAACAGCATTGATTGTCCTGAAGTTAATGGCGTAAAGACATGTACCAACTCTTTGGATAAACGTCGTGATTACTATGATTTTATTATCAAAGAAGTCATGGCCATCAATAACCTCAACTATTATAAATCGCTGAATCCTGAAAAGAATCTGACTTTTGAGGAAATTACTCAGCTTGCCAAACAGGACGTTATTGTTGCCTCCATTATTAACCGTGACCGCGGCGTACGTTATAATGATCAGTTGAAAGAAGACTGGTGCGGTGCTGCTGGTACGCAGGGATACCGTTATCAGCTCTTTGCTGAAATGTTTGAAAATGATCCGATTTATGCACCGATTTGTTGCAAAACCGAAGAATATAAACTTTTCAGCTCTGCAGAAGATAAAGACGAAGTCGTTTGTGAATTGACCGACAATGGTGTGAACAGCCAGTTTGGTCCGGTGCTTGGTATTATCGGTCGTCGTATCGGTGAAGCCGTCAACCAGCTTTGCGCAGCAGATATGCCTGTGACTTGCAATCCTGAAGATTGTGAAGCTGGAAGCCCAAGATGTCCTTGTCTCCACGGCTGCAACGAAGAGGCTTATCTTAAGAATACCGAAAATGAATATCATTTGTGCAATGAATTCGAATTCCGTGTCGGCGTTCTTCCCCAAGGTGTTAACGTCTATGATGCTGATGCCTTCAGCAAGATGGAATCTTACGAGGAAAACGTTGATTACAAATTGAACCTTGAATCGAATTATTGTCTCTCGCGTACAGGTTCACCGATTCAGTTGAACATGCTTAAAACCGAGAATAGCAAGACATTGGTCTTTGAATATCCGAAACGCGTTTCTGCTGTAGATTAATCTTTTTCGGTACACCTTTTGAAAGCTCGCAGGGGACCCTGCGAGCTTTTTTTGTTTTTCATAAGTTTCGGTATGAACTGTTTGAGCTGAGGGCAATTTAGGGTCAAAGTTAAATTTTTAATTTTATTTAAAAAAAACTTGCACACCACAGTCAAAATCCGTACAACGCGTTTCGGAGGTGTGGCTGAGCGGTCGATAGCGGCGGTCTTGAAAACCGTTGAACCTTTGCGGGTTCCGGGGGTTCGAATCCCTCCGCCTCCGTCTTAAAGACTGACATCGATGATGTCAGTCTTTTTTTTTGGGGCTTAATTGACCTTATCTTAGATAGATTTGGGCATGTTTTGGCGTTGTTGCCTGCGCCTGAGACAGATTTTCAGCGTTATCACCGTTTGTGAGGATGCCGTTGCATCAGGCGAATTTTTTGTGGGGGGGGGATTTCAAGCCAAGCCATTGAATGTGGGGAGATGCTTGGGATAATTTGAATTTATGCCTATATTTTTTAAGGATTGAGTTATCCATATGACGCAAATCACGACTAAAGCAGATGAATTGACGCGTTTTTATCAGGAAGCCTCCGAGCGTTCCCTTTCCAAACGCAGATTGCTTTTTGAGCAATTTCTTGATTTGAGCCCTGAAACTCAGCCGATGGCTGCCAATATTTTACTGACGAGTGCATATAAAGACATGCGTGAAGCGGTTCTTGAGTATTGTACTTCGGATGTTGTTTCGTCAGATTTGTGGCAGAGTTGCATTGAAACGTGCCTGGATGATGCAAAATTTACCCAGAATATGATGTGGTGTCAGTGTGTGCTTGTTTTAATGCAGCGGATTGAAGGGGAACTTTCCGATAAATTATCACATTTTTGCCGTCAGATGCTTGATGCAAGCGATGTTGATGTCCGTTATCAGGCATTTTGTCTTGCAGAACTGGCGTGTACGAACGATGCAGATTATGTTTCACGTGTGCGTGTATGGGCTGAAGATTCGGATGAAGATTTTCGCATTGTGGCGATTCAAGCCATTGCACGTCTGCAGCCGGAGTGGGGCATGGAAGTCCTTGAAAGGCGTGCTTCTGTTTCTTTTGGGGTGGAAGCTTTTCATATTTTGCTGACACAGATTCGTCTTTCATCTGCAGAAAATCGTGAACGTTTTATTGGAAAGCTTATACCGTATGTAGGGGATGAACGATTTAGTTTTGCGGCGATTCAGACATTGTCGGAATATGGGGATGAGAGTGCGGTTCCTGCACTTTTAAAGGTCGCAAAAAGTTTTTTAACTGAGCCGACTGTGCGCGTGGCAGCGGCTGGAGCGGCAGCTAAGCTGGGTTCGGAGAAGGGGCGTAAAATTTTATTAAAATTTGCGACGAGTGGGCACGGTAATCCCAAGTATGCTGAGCAGCTGCTTGATGCGCTTGATGGCAAAGCAGAGAAAAGCATCAAATAAGTGCATTATCAGCTCTTGATTTGCGAATCATTCGGAATTCATGTAATAAACAGAAGATTTTTATCGGTGCCTTGTGCCTTTGCTGAATTGGGAGGAAATATCATGAGAAAATGGTTATCAACATTACTTGCTGTGACATTTGTAGCGACATGCAGCACGTCTGTTCTTGTCGTTTCGGATGTTGCGGATGCGAAGCCTGCAGCAACCAAAAAGGCTAAGAAGAAAGATGCAAAGCCTGGCATTTCCGATATTCTTGGTGCGCTTTCGTGGGGTATGGATGCTGATAAAGCAAAGCTCGTGATTGCAGACAATATTATGGATGATTTTGCCAAGAAAGTGGAAGGCAACACAGATCATTCTTATGTCGATAATCTTCGTCAGACCTATACGAAACGCATTGAGAATATGCAGAAATCTTATATGGTTTTGACGCGTGATAATTCTGCCAGTCTTTCGGTTTCGATTGTTGGTGAAGAGTTTATGCCGGATACCGGCGAAGCATTGATCATGTCTCGCGAGGATATTGCGACGAAGTATTATTTCTTCAATGCCGGCAAGCTTTATAAGATCGCAGTTGTTTATGATTCATCTTATATTGGTCCTATTGCTTTTGATACATTTGTTGCCACGACAGCACAGAAATATGGTCCTGCAAAAGATGAAGTATGGGATGATGATGCGAACTTTGTTGAGGCTATCTGGAAGGATGGCAGTCCTGTCACACTGACAGTGAAAAATAAATATTCATCGTACAATACTTTTTTGATGGTTTTTGCTGACGAAAAAGTTGAGAAAGAATTGGCAGCCAAACATGACGATTATTTCAAGAAAATGAATGCGGGTCCTGAAGTCAGCTCTGCGATTGATGCCTTGACCGCCGATGATTCGGAGATGGGAGGCAGCAGTATTGATGCATTGCTGGGCAAAACGACGAAGGTAGATTTGACAGCAGGTCTTTCTCAGGAAGATATCGATATCATTAACGGTGTGACGACTGAAAAAGAACTTGAGAAGAAGAAGAAAGCCAAGGCTAAAAAGCGTGATAAAGAACGTAAGAGCGATGCGAAAGCCAAAGCTGGTCTTGAGATTTTCTAGTATGAGCGCTTGGGTATGATGGACGCCGCGTTTTTTGCGGCGTTTTTTTGTTTTTGCTGAAAAAGTGCCGCGTATCGCAGATAGCGGCGCTTATAAAAGCCGCGTATCGCAGATAGCGGCGCTTATAAAAGC
>JAGBXG010000475.1 GCA_017629415.1 Pseudomonadota bacterium
CATATATACGAAAATCACCTTCTAAACCGTCCTTACGCCCCACACAATGGATACCACAATATCGTGTACCGTTGTCACCATCGCGTCAAACCGGCATCATCGCAGAAAATCTGGTCAAATTCTTTCTCAAACACAAAGGTTGGAAGATTCTGACAAAAAACTACGGAACCAAACAAGGTGAAATTGACATCATCGCCTCAAAAATGCATGCCGATTTAAAGGGATATCCCACAGTCATTTTTGTTGAAGTCAAATCCAAACGCATCAACCACGGTTTACCGCCAGAACAGAATGTCACCCTATCCAAACAAAAGAAAATATCCCAAACCGTCAAATATTGGATTGCACAACACCCCAAGCTCAAAGCCGTTTATCGCTGTGATGTCGCATCAATATGGCTTGAAAAAAATAAATTGCCCAGAATTAAATATATTCCTTCAGCTTTTTGCATTCGCCAAGACTTCGGCTGGTAATGACTCGGGAACGCTCATAAACCGCCATCATTTCATCCCCAAAACGCATGATTTGAACTCCTAATGAGCTATTTCCTCCGTCATGGCACAAAATAACGCGCCACAATCTTTTACGATGCAGGGGGCCAAGCCCCCTACGGCGCTATTTGCTTCGCAAATACGCGCCTACCCCCCATGCGTGGCTCCGCCCCGCAACGCCCCAAACCGGAATCACTCAAAACCTTCCTTAAAATAATGCCTTCGATTTAATGAAGACTCTTAACCATATCTCTGAAAAGAGGCTCATAAACAGCAAACCATGTCTCTGGTGCTTGAGCCCAATAGACAATTTGCTTACCACTCGAATGAGTCGCTAAAATAGCGATAAAATGCCAAACTTCACCGCCAAATCGTCCAGAGTATACAGCTTGAGTGCCATTAAAGCCTGTGCCCGAAAACTCACCATTCGACAGCTCTGTAAAAGTGATTTGAGTGCGCTCATTAACATCAGCAATCAAACGTTCTAACGTCAAAGATTCAACCGGAATCATCATAAAGCCGCCAACACCGACATGGTATGGCACTTGAAATGCCAATTTTTCATTCCCTAGAGCCTGAAGTTTCCAACCTTGCGGTATATGAAATTGAAACAGATAAGGTACAGTATTGGCAACAAAACTCTCATTAGCCACACGCAAAATAATATCATGAGAACTCAATTCCTGCCCAAAAGCAAATGAACAGCTCAACACACAAACAACCAAATCAAAACTTAATAAAAACTTTTTCATGAGTATTACATGCAATATTAAAGATGAAAATTACCACCAAATGTGACCAAATATCATTTGCTCCACGACGACAGTCTTCAAAAAGCTGTGTCATATTTAGCAAACGTTTGCTCAACGTTCTTTACTAGCTCGCAAAAACGAGATGTGATTTATCTCTATGTTATTTTCCCGATTGAGATTTTTGCGATGCACATATTCCACTCAACGCTCTCGAATCTATTTACCCAAACAATGGCAATAAAATACATGAAATACATCATCAGCAATGATGGATTCACAAAAACAAAGTGACCATGTCTTATTTTGATACAAAAAAAACCTCTTTCCAGTTTGGAAAGAGGTTTAATCTCAAACTCTCGATTACAGAGGTTCTTCTGTAGAAATGATATGAATTCTACTGACCAAACCGTCTGTTGATTTTTCAATCTCACCAAGAATGGCCAAGATTTGAATCATACGTTTGCGATATCTTTCGAGTGCATTAGCACTGCCAGCAAACAGTTTCGAACGCTCAATGAGGATGATTTCATCAGCGAATACCGTCTGAGCAGCACCATTGGTATCTTCAATGACGTACATCAAACGTTTAGGCAAGACTAAATTTTCATCGGTTGTAATACCGACATCAGCCTTTGCACCTTTCGCTGCAGCGGCCTTAGCTTTGGCGGCACGTGCTTTGATATCGGCAGCCATATCAAAAGTCTTGGCTTTAAAATCATCTTCAGAAATCTTGCCTTCTGCCAGCATTTTTTGAAATACTTTACTGGCTTCTTCATCGTCCGTCAAAGCACGTTTAACCTGATAGACTTCAGTACACGTAATAGCCTTCGCCAAACGATCAGAACCCTGTGTCGTTAATTCAAGCATCTTAGCCGAATCAAGTTTAAGGGCGTAAACGATGTTACGATCTGTTGCACTGCTTTGTCCAAGCAGAGCATTGATTTCAGGAAGATCACTCTCAGTTTGTTCAATATGAGAATCGAGCAAACCTGCCAACAGCGTCGAACCAGCAGCATAACCACGAATATCGCTAAGAGGATTATTCATAGCGTTGGTTGCCATAACTGCAGAACTTGCATCAATCTCGCTGCTCACATCGAGAACAAAACCACGGTTTTTGTAATCTTTAATGACATTGTTATAAAAGTCATGATTATATTCCAAAACACCCGCACCAAGCGATTCACTTCGCTGTTTAAATATCTGCGCAAATTCCTGGAAACCATTGACCTTGGGATTGACGACTTCATAAACACCTTTGGCAACTTCAATGCGTTCATTGACATCACCGCGATCTTTAAGCACCCCCTGCCAACACCAGCCAATAAAGGCACCAAAAATCACAGAAACAACTGCAATACAAGCCACCAATACGTGTTTTGTATAGTCTTTGGGAGGAAGTAACGATCTATCGACCTGATTCATATCAAAATCGAAAAGATTCCCCGAACCGGGCTCATCATCCTCTATAATGATAGTCTCTTGCTGACGTTTAGGCGTCTTGACTGAAAAACCACCACCGCCAAAACTACCACCGCCAGAGGCACCGCCAAAGCCGCCGCCACCACCAAAGCCGCCGCCGCCAAAGCCGCCCATGCCACCAGACTGAGCCGAACCGGCATTTTTTGCAGCCATACGGGCTTTCAGTTCATCCAAATTCTTGAACTTTGAGTTATCGGAATTCAACATTCCCTCCTGGGCAGGAAAATGACAAAACAATAAAACGTTCTGCCGCTATGCTATATGAATGATTAAAAATACTTTCAAATGATTAACAGATTTTATTCAACAATGAACTTGTTCAGCTCACCGCTGATCGAGGTAGATGCAGCCTTGGCTTCCTCCAAAAGTTTCTGAATCTGCGCATTGCGACGTTTATAACGCTCCAATGCATTGGCCGATTGACCAAACAAAAGTTCGCGATCCACAAGAATAACTTCATCAGCAAACAGCGGAATCTCCGTACCGTTGCGATCAAGAACGCGATAAATCAAATGATTGGGCAAATCCATGCCTTCAAGTGCCTGAGCCTCTTTCTTATTCGCAGGCTGATAATCACGACGCATACGCTGCGCTTCAGACCACTTGTAATCGACCTTCAGCTGACCGTAAATCTCACTCGCTTCTGCATCGTTCTCAACAACATCTTTAAAGGTAAATAACGATATGACACCATTCGCATACTGACCACGAGGCGCATCCGTTGCCAAATAATATACCGCATCCGGAAGCACTTGCATCGCAAACATGACCTTCGTATCTTCACCCTTGCTCTGAAGCTCAATAATAGACTCAGCATCCGCACGCGTCTCATTCACATGCGTACTCAACAACTGCGTCAAAATCATCGTCTTCATCGAATATTCGCGAAGCGATTTCAAAGGATTATTAGCCTTGTCTTCAATCAGAAGAATCGATTCCGCAGACACCTCGCTTGAAATATCAAGCATGAAATTATAACGGCTGTAATTCGGAACAATCGTGTTAAAACCGGATTCACTGAAGTTCCCTTCTGCAAGCTTATTAAAATCACTCGAAAACTTCTCAAACCCAGCAAGCTTTGACTCAACCGTATTTTTAATCACACTGGCAATCGCTGACTTACGCGTAACTTCCGCCTTGTCGGCTGCATTTGATGCCAACGCAAAACCAATCGCCGCACCAATCAGCGCCGCAACAAAAAAACCAACGCTGGCAATATAAACACGTCGATCC
>JAGBXG010000476.1 GCA_017629415.1 Pseudomonadota bacterium
AGTTTGGGCTGTTTGCCAAAATACAACTGGTAAAGATAAACGAGGATTTCGGCATCTAGAGCTGCATACTCAAGCTGTACAGGCGAAAGCGGCCGTTTGTCCCAATGCGATTGCTGGCACGCTTTATCCATGTCGAGATTAAACTCTCGCATGCACACCGCTTTGAGCGAATGACCGCCCAGTGCTTTCATGCCATGACGTTTGCGACTGACACAAAGTGTATCGACAACGGGCGCAATTTGCATCCCAAGCTTGCCAAGAACGCGTTTTTCAAAACTCGCGTTGTGAATCACCTTAATAATATTGGGATGATTAAAAAGATGCGCCAACGGCGTAATATTTACTGCCATGGGATCAATGATGAAAGACTGTTCGGCACACCCAATCTGAATCAAACAAAGCCTTTGATCATACAATGTTGTTTCGACATCCAAGCCGATAAAAGGCTGTTTGAGCATCATATTTAAGGCCAGCCCTAAATTTTTGTCATTGTCGATGTAATACCACGGCATACGCGTGTGCATGATGCCGTTTTGGGGCCGTGTACCCGTGTTTTGGGAATGCACTCGACATGAAATGCCACAAGTTGGATGCGTTTCTATAGGTTTGGACGGCTCCGGTTGAGATTCTGAGGTGAAAACCTGACTTTGCATATCTGCATGTTCACAGCTTTGAGCATCCGCCCCTTCAGAATCCGATTTTTGCGGCATCACCGATGCTTTTTGCGGCCTGTGAGATTCTGTTGCAGACGATTTAACGGATGTCTTTCGTGAAATCGTGTCGGGGATAACATGCGTCAAACGGAGTGCCGGATCGATATGACGAAGGTCTTGAACTTCAACGACAGGAATGACTGTATTGGGCACAGACTTGGCCCATGCAGCCATTTCATTCATGAATTGCTGATGCACCATACCTGGCGGCAAAATCTCCAATAACCAGCTGTAGAGATGCGTTTTCTGCCATTGTTTTTGGAAAGCCTGATACGTTTGATCGGCCAGTTCCGGCATTGTGCATCCATTTTGATGATGTTCTCTCCATCTGTGTATGGCACTGACCAAATCCGACAATCTCTGGATAATTTGGGTGATGGTTGAGCCAGCTTGACGTGCCCATGCCAACCGAATATGGCAATTGCCGTATGAAATGCGAAGTTTTGGCGCCAACAAAGCCAATATTTGCACAGTCATCGCGTTATACTGTGCCCCGGCAAATGTCCACCAATGCGCGATATCTAAAGTCGTTTCAATAAAGTTTTCAGCCGGAGCATCAGCAAATGAAGCCTGTGTTTGCGCAAGTTTTGAGACACAGACTTCATCCAGCAACAAATCATCATCTGCATACCCCTCCGCATAGAGGAGTTTTTGAACACGTTGTGTCTGATCGAATGACAAGCACATGGGCATGGCATCGAGCCAAGCCGAGGCTGCAGGTTCTGTGTTAATGCGCAAGATGGCGGTATTTCCAAGGAGATTATGAAACAGCCTCTGAACAGGCTGCAACCCCAAGCTGAACCTCTGGCTCACCGGCTGCCGCAAAAAATCTGTAGAAATCATGCCCATCAACTGATGATTGGGCGATTCACAAACCGTTGTCTGCCGCCATCCATGCAACACCCCAAGCTCGGTAAAATGCGTCATACCTGGAAATTTCTGACGCCCTTTAGTTGTCATGACATAAGCATTATCCTGGCATGATACGAGACCATTTTGACACCAATACTGGAGCGCACATTTTTGAGCATCTGTCAGGTCTTGAGATGACGTCAGAACATGATTTTGGCAAAGTTGAGCGTAAAGCGCATAGATCTGAACAAAAACCGCCGGTATTTCTCCAGATTCTATCGATTTCTGCTGATGATTGGCCAAAATATTGAGCAATGACAGCCGATTTGACGCCAAGTACGAAAGATGCACTTTTTGTGTCACAGGAGAAATAGGCAGCACATGCTTGGCACAACATCGAAGATCAGTATCCGGCATGGGATCAATTCCCACGAGATGCCGCCAAGTTCCTGTGTGGGGAAGATAATGATTTTCAAAGTTATGAATCAGAGTTTGGGTACCGTTTTGACCGTTCAATTGCCCTGTTTTTTGTACTTCTGCCAAAGTTTGTGCTGTTAAATGGGCACGGTGACAGGATTCTGCATAGCGTAATTGATGGATTTCAGTTCTACACGCGACCAAAGATTGCGTAGATTTGCAATGTTTCCAAAACTTATCAGGCAAAATCCTGGCAGGATCGGCATGATCAGAAAAATAATAGACTACAGGCTGATGGCAGTCCAAGTCCTCAGCCAATGCAATACGTTCAATGGCATAGGGGCACTTGTGTTTAAAGACTTCAAACAGACCATGAGGCACCATAAAGACAGGTGAAGTCTGGGGCGGCAAAGAAAGCTTCGCACAAACATGAAAGAGATAGGCAAGACTCAGATCTTCAAACTGCGATGTCTCAAGCCAAATGATGCAAGAATGGCATGATTGACAATAGTTTTGGCTGACATCCGGGGATGTTGACAGCCAATTTTCCAGTTCTGCAGGTGTTGTGACGAAAATTTTGGCAGCAAATTCTGATTTTTGTCCAAAAACTTGTGTCAAAGCCGCCTGCATGGAAAGCACGGATTGCGCATGCGGCATCACAAGCAGGGCACATCCGCTGCATGTTTCCATACGGTGCTCAAGTTCTTGAAGAAAGAACCGCATAATCCATTGACGATTTCCCGTGACGCAAACGGGATGCGGATGCCCTAATAATTCTGAAAACTGCTGACTCATTCTCTTAAAAATAGCTCAATAGTGGCGTTGTCTTCCGGGACATTCATGTATTGTTTGACGACATGTGTTTTGCCTTTGTCCGAAGTGATAATACCTCGGATAAGGTACTGCCCGGGACGCAAATCCAGACGTTGCTGTGCCATACGATCGGAAGCCAATGGCTGACTGAATGAGGCAGCTACATCGGTATCATCTTCGACATCGACAATGGTCATATCCATGCGCACAGGCTTGTCTGTTCCCTGAATGACAGGCTTGAGATAGAGATCAACCGAAACTTTGCGATAATTGCCCCAAAACCAAACAATGGCACAGACTGCCAACATAAAGATGATCGGCTTGAGGCTGCGTTTGAGCGTGTCTTTTGTAAAAATCATACCGATGGAAGCTCCTGGGGTGTCCAAGTTTTCCACAAACTGAAGGCATCATGATCAAACCGCCATGTTTCGATTTGAGTGATGGCTTTGTCTTCGACAGTATAAAGATTGAATTTGCCAGCCTTATTTTCATGATGATATCGGCAAATACTGCATGATCCTGTTTCAGCAATGATAAGGTTCTCAATCTGCTTGATAAAATAAAGATGATTATGGCCGTGCATCACAAGTTGCACACCATATTGCCGGCAAATATCGAGCAATTGTTCTCGGTCTTCCAGGCATCGCAAGCTTTCGCCGGATGCCATATTGACTTGAAACAAATGATGATGCAGAGCAACAATCTTGACACAGTCACGGACACTGGGATGCTCAAGCACTTTTTTTAAATCATCGAGCTGTGTTTGTCCGAGTTTTCCGGCAGCCACAAACCAAGGGCGCGGCTGTGCCGAGCAAAGGCCAATAAAAGCGATATTATTGACACACCGCACAAACGGCCATGTTCCGGACACCTCTGCATCCACATTTCCCGGTGCTGCGGTATAAATCATAGATTCAAATCGTTTGGCCTTGGCACTTTCACGCGTATAAAAATCATGATTGCCGGGAACAATGGTCATTTGTTCATCACGAAAATACTGATTCAGCATGGTTTTGACCCCAGCAAACTCTCCGGGTAAAGCCAAGTTCGTCAAATCTCCGGTAATGACGAGATGTTCACAACCTTGTTCGACAAGGGTTTTAAGGGCACATTGTGCAGTCTGACGCGAATGCGTTTTGGCACGGCCAGCCAGCAGATTAATGCCGCCTGAAATCCGCTTATTAAAAAAATCTGTGACTTTTGCGCCCGTTGTGTCGAGCCAATGAATGTCGCTGATATGGCCTATTTTCATATTGATTTCGGAATTTCCTGATTATTGTCATCGACAAGGATGATCGTGGGCTGATGGCTATCAGCTTCGGCTTTATCCATCATTGCATAGGTTGCAATAATCACCTTATCCCCTGGCTGCACACATCTGGCCGCGGCCCCATTGAGCGTGATTTCTCCGGGATTGCCGTAAATCACATAAGTGCTGAATCTTTCACCATTGGTGACATTATAAATATCAACACGTTCCCATTCACAGATGTTGGCTTTTTGAGCCAGTGCACTATCAATCGAAATGGATCCTTGATAATTGAGATTCGCACAAGTTACAGTGGCACGATGGATTTTAGATTTAAGAAGCTGAAGCAGCATTGAAAAGATGCCTTTATTTTACAGTAAAAAAATGAATTGTCCTTGAAGATGAGGACAGTCAAGCTATAAGCGGCTCGCAGGCGCACACAAAATGATTTGCGCATTGAGCTTGTGGCGCTCATATAAATAATTGCCGGTATCATGGCAACGACCAAAAAGGGATAGTATGACGACAAAACTTTTTATCAACGGCTGCGTGATTTCAGGGAAAACAGCTTTGCAAGCTGATATTCTGGTTCGTGACAGCAAAATTGCGGCCATTGGAAATCATTTGGTATCCGACTTGAGCGATATTGAAATCATCGACTGCACCGGCTGCATCGTCATACCCGGTGCCATTGATGCCCATTGTCATATACAGCTCGACACAGGCATTTTTGCGACCCCCGACAATTGGTGGATAGGCAGTCAAGAAGCTGCGCGCGGCGGCATTACAACCGTCATCGATTTTGTAGGACCTCAGCCGGATGAAGATTTGCGCCATGCCCTGGACTTCAGACTTGAACAGGCACGTGACAGCATTATCGATTATACATTTCATATGACGGCTTTGGATGCCAAACCCCAAACCTTAAATGCGATTGCCCAATGTCCATCTTGGGGCATTTCATCACTCAAACTTTATACGACATACCGCCCAAACTATTATTTGGACGATGCCGCACTGCTCCAAATCCTCACTCAAGCTGCCAAAAGCCAATTAACGACGCTGATTCACTGTGAAAATGATGCCATTGTGACAGCCGAAACAGCCAAACACACCCACAAAGAACTTTGGCGTGCCTATCCCGACATGCGTCCAGCCATCGCCGAATCCGAAGCCGCCGAACGCGTCATACGTTTGGCTGAATACACCGGTGCTCGCGTGGTCATTGCCCACAATTCCTGTGCGAAAACCGCCGAAGCCGTTGCCCAGGCACGGCGGCGCGGTGTTGCCGTTTACAATGAAACCTGTCCGCAATATCTGTTTTTGAATGGCGACGACAACCGTCACAGCGATGAACCCTGGCGTTATATCCTTCAGCCGCCTCTTCGCACGTTGGAAGACAACGCCGGACTCTGCCAAGCCGTCAAATCTGGAGATGTGGACATGATCATTACCGATCATTGCGCCTATACGCGTCAACAAAAAGAAAATGCACCCACCGGCACACCTGGCGGCCTTCCCGGCCTCGAAACCCTGCTCGTTCTGACTGCAGCCATCCCCGACATGACCTGGTGTGACGTGGCTCGCGTGTTGGCCGAAAATCCTGCTCGTATTTACGGTCTTTGGCCCCAAAAAGGCGCCATATTGCCCGGTTTTGATGCCGATATCGTCGTCCTTAAAGACGAATCTTACACACTGGATGAAAGTCAGCTGCAATCTTTTGCCGGTTACTCACCTTTCCATGGAAAACAAGCGCGCGGCCACATCCTGCGCGTTTTCCGGCGCGGCGAAGAAATTATTCGCGAAGGCAAAACATTGGCCTCCAAAGGCAGCGGACACACCGTCATGCCGCACTGCTAACCTCCCCAAAACCAACAAGTACCACCCCAACACTTAAACTGCTCTTCGCATGAAATGCGCGCGGCTATGCCGGCCTTTCAGGCCGCCATACGCCTTGCGTGGCGCGGCTATTTCGCCAAAAAGCTCCATACGCCGCGCCAATAATTTTTTGCTTCACACCTTGCCCCTCAAAGCAAATCCTCCATTTTATCTATGCAATTTTTTCATCAAACGCTGCTGACCTGGTTCCATCAATATGGCCGTGATTTACCATGGCGGCATGCACCCGGCCCCTATCAAGTCTGGGTTTCTGAAATCATGTTGCAACAGACACAAGTCGCAACAGTCATCCCTTATTACGAACGCTGGATGATGCGTTTTCCGGATATTCTGTCGCTTGCTCAAGCCTCTGTTGATGAAGTGCTGACGCTTTGGGCAGGCCTGGGATATTACAGACGCGCAAGATATCTGCATGAGGGCGCACGTGCCATCGTTGAACAATATGGCGGAAAATTCCCCCAAACTTTGGAAAACTTGAGAAAAATACCCGGCATAGGACCTTATACAGCCGGTGCCATCGCCAGTTTTGCTTTTGGACAAAATGTACCCGCTATCGATGGCAATGCCGAACGTGTATTATCGAGATATTTTGGCATTTTCGGCGATTTAACACGCGGTGAAGGCAAAAAAAACCTATCTGCCACCGGCCATCAGCTGGCCGATTTGGGAAACAGTTCAGATATCAATCAAGCTATTATGGATATTGGCTCAAGCTGCTGCAGCCGCATCGCGCAATGCGAACAATGCCCGCTTCACAGCCACTGTTACGCCTTAAAACATGGCTTGACACAAACATTGCCGCAGAAAAAACAAGCCATCGAAAAATACGACGAATACCGCGTTGCCCTTTGTCTGTCCGTTCCCAACGGTTCCGTTCTCCTGGCTCGCCGGAGACCCCATATCCTCCTGGGAGGCCTTTGGGAATATCCCATGGTCACCATCGCGCGTGGAAAACATATTGCTCCCCCAAACCTTCGTCTTCCACGAAAAAACATGTGGTCCGAATGGCTATCAGCGCATCACCCCAATTCGCTTTTGACAAACTGGACAACACATGCACAACAAATCGAGCATATTTTCACACATATTCACATGCGTGTGATCTTAGATATGGCAACCCTCAAAGACATGAGTACAGATATCTGGACACCGGATGAAACCTACGATGCTTTTGAATGGCACCAACCCAATGAAGTGGAGCTTTTGCCCATTTCTTCGTTAATGCAAAAACTCATGGGACAACACAGTTAGGTTGCAAAATAACGGCAAAATTTTTGCTCGCCATTTCGGCGCACTTTATTCGTCAGCTTTGAC
>JAGBXG010000477.1 GCA_017629415.1 Pseudomonadota bacterium
ATGTCGATACAGATAATGATACGACACCGGACTGCCAAGATTTGGATGCTGACAATGATACCCTTCCCGATTCCGTAGAAGCGCGCAATGACAGCAATCCATCCTTGAAACCCGCCGATTCAGATTATGATAGGGAATATGATTTTATGTCGTCTGACTCGGATAATAATGGCATTCCCGACATGTACGAAGGCTGCCCGGATCCTCTCTTTCCCTATACAGGACCAGATTCGCCCAAGCCAACAGCCGTTTGTGAAACACCCATTGACACGGATGGCGACACTTTGCCGGACTATTTGGACGATGATAACGATGGAGATACAACCGTGGATTTCATAGAAATCTATGGTGTCACGACGAATACAACGCCCTCTGTACCCGGACGAAAATGCGGTAATGAACCTTGTGCTGCCGGCACAACGTATGCCCCATGGGACAGCGATGGGGATACCATCTACGATTATAATGACACAGACTCTGATAACGATATGCTTCCCGATGAACTGGAAGGTGTCAATGACTCAAACCATGATAATGTCCTGGACAGATATTCTGTCGATTCTGACGGGGATACTTTGCCAGATGGGCAGGAAGTGGGAACAGATGGTCTGCCGCTGAAATTTGAGACATCCGCCGGTGACACCATCTATTGTTTCCAAAGTATCGACTGCGATCTCGATGGTTTGAAAGATGACAGCGAACCCGTGTGCAACGGCGTTTCAGGTGTGAATAATCCTGATACCGACGGCGACAGTTTTATGGATACTTCTGAATTGGCTGCAGGCATTTATGCGGCAGAACATGGGCTCCTGGACGGGTCTTCCATTGCGGATGCCAACAGTATTGTCTGCGATCCCAATCTCGGGGTGACTGACGTTTTCGATTTCTATTTTGAATTGCCTTGGCAAGGCCCCAAAAAAGACGATTTGCTCGAATTTATCCCTAAAGTTTCGAAACTCGACCTCGTCTTTAATGTCGATACAACAGGGTCAATGACTCAAGCTATCCAAAATGTTAAAAACAATGTAGGAAATATCATTCATCAGGTTCAAAGCATGGTGCCGGATTCCGGATTTGCACTCGTCAACTTTGACGATTATCCCACTGGCGTAGGCTATATGGGGCATCTTTCCGACGGGACGCCTGTCGTCTATCCCTACGGAGAAGCCAGCTCCGGCGATCTTCCTTTCCGAGTGTTAGGCAAAATATCGACAAAACAATCTGTCGTTCAGGGCTATACCCAAAACAGTCTTTTCACGACACGCAATGGCGCAGACGGCGCCGAAAGCGGCACAGAATCTTTGCACCATATCCTGACAGGAAAAGGTACACAGTGGACAGCCGGCAGCTATACCGGATATTTTCTGTACAGCTCAAACCAAGCTTATTACACGACATTTTCTTGGTCATCCGGCAATATTCCCGACAACATTAATGCCCCCAACACATGGGGCGGTGTCGATTTCCGATCCGGTTCATTGCCCGTCATCGTACATACGACCGATGTCTATTCCCATGACAGATCAAGTGTCTATAATTACGCCGTTCAAAACGAATTTGCTTATAACAATTATAACAACTCCATCCCCAATCCCCATTACACCGCCGATATCGTGCCCAAATTCAAAGAAACCGGAGCTCGCGTGATTACCCTCGGAGTTCCCAATCAAAATGGACAAGTGCTCGCCAACGAAATGAATCAGATGACAACATGGGCACGGGAATCCAATGCGATTGTTCCTGCTTGTGCTTTTGAAGGCGCCTGCGGATATAACAAATGCTGTCTCGGATCACAAACCGTCGCTTCCGAAACCATCAACGGCCGCGATAACCAATGCATTTTGTACTATACAAGCGCACAAACCGATGTTTCAACTTACATCACGAAAGGTGTCGATGCGCTTGTCAAATACGGTACTTATGAAGTTGCCACACAAATCATCGGGGAACCGATTCCCGGTTCATCCGTAGACACTTCGTGCTTTATCAAGCAAGTCACGGCAACAGCTTATATTGCTCCGCCCAATGAACCTGAAAAATCATGTAACCCCGTGGCTGAACCAACTTCTGTGAATGGGGCAAATTATTTGAATGGATTTGAAAACTTTGCACCCGGTACTTCAGATCCCAATCGCGAAGGTGCAAAACTCCATTTCACGGTATACGCACAAAATGACAATTGTGTTCCAGCAACTGAAGAAGCCCAAATCTTCCGCGCCTATATCGATGTGATTAACCCCACAACGGGGCTTGTTTTTGGCAAACGTCAGGTTTCTATTATCGTGCCTGGAGAAATCAATCACGACCAAATCAACTGATTCAGCCTTGGGGGATGTAAGGTGTTCGCCGGAGTTTTGCCTTCGGCGAACACAAATTTTGGGGGGCTTGAGCCCCAAATCTCGCCAAGGGGCTCAAGCCCCTTGGAACCCACCATAGGGACTTACGGTTTTGTAAGTTTGACGGCAACAAAATCTATGGTGTGATAAGCTTGCCCTCAAAATCTCGAAATTCAGGTTCAGGCAATGTGATATCTTCGACTTGAACGGCTTTCAGCTGTTCGAGGATCGTCTTTTTATCCCCGACAAGTGTGATGGTAGCCTGTTGGGGTGTCGGAAACTCCTGGGCAATTTGATTGAAATCGGCGAGCGTGTAGTTTTGGAGTTCTCGGGCAAATCCATTGATGGCATCGGTGGATTTACGGTTCATGTAAAGCCCTGCAATCGTTGCTAAAACACCAGATTGTGTTTCAAAAGATTGTACGAGTTCAGATTTCCATGTTTCACGAGCGCGTTCAAACTCCTCTTGAGTGAAATCCCCTTTGGGAAGTCTTGATAATTCTTTGAGGAATTCTGTCAATGCAGCGCCTGTAACTTCACTGGCCACCGAAGACGATGAAACGAGCACGCCGGCCAATTTCTGTGCGGCGACACCGGCATTGGCGCCATAAGAAAATCCTTTATCTTCGCGGATATTTTGCATCAGGCGACTGGTAAAACTGCCACCAAACGGAATATTGACGAATTGCCAAGTCAATGTTTTCATGGAAGTAGCAACAACTGCAGGCTGATAGATGCGAATGACGGTTTGGGGTGCATCCGGTTTATCGACAATGGTCAGACGCAGTTTGGGTTCTGGAATGACGGGCAAGGTTTCTTGAACTTCGACACGTTGAACAGGCATTTTGCCAAATCGCACGTTTAACAAATTGCGGAAATCTTCAGCAGGCATATCGCCGACCGCCATAAAAGCCGCTTTATTGGGGGTAAAAAGTTCGGCATAAGCGGCTTTCAGGTCATCGACTGTCATTTGGGATATGGTATCAATATAGCCATCTGTAGAACGCGCATAGGGATGTTCTTCGCCGAAATAGGCACGATTTGAGGCCAATTTAGCCAAGGCATTGGGATTATCACCGCGTTGTTTTAAGCCATTGAGCATAATTTTCTGCAAACGTTCAAAGGCGTCTTGAGCAAAATCCGGCTTTAACCAGATATCACTCATGATATCGATTGATTGTTCGAAGTACTGCGTCAGAGACTGAACGGTCATAAATGCGGCATCTTGGGTCACAGATGGACTGATGGCAGCGCCTAAAAGTTCAATTTCGTCGGAGATTTGCTGAGCTGTTTTGCCATTGGCACCTTCTTTAAGCATGGCAGCAGTTAAGCTTGCACGTCCGGCTTTATGGGCAGGATCAACAGATGCGCCGTCTGTAAAAACAACGCGCATGGTCATCAGCGGAATCATGGGTTGATGGACATACCATACGGGAATGCCGTTATCGAGGGTCATGATTTCAGGTGTGACATGCTGAAACAGCTTGGCAGGCGGAATTTCGGGAAGACTGTAAGTATTCATAGTTTGATTTGTCATCGTATTTTCGGCCGCAGTTTGCGGAATCATTGCAGTGGGAACAGATTGACATGCGCTCATTACCAGCGCAAGTATGCCTAAGATACAAACGCGTTTTTTCATTTAAGGTTCCTGTGTCATCATCTCAGCTTTAGGCACGACAATCATAGTTGCCCTGCGACTGTCATCTGTGAACAGAGTTCTGACAGTTTCCATCAGCGATGTCGTCGTGGCTTCGCGATATCGTTTGAGGTCTCCGCCAGGAAAATCTGTGGAATGGGCAAAAAATACAAAGCTGTTAAAGCTATCCGCGCGAGATGAAATCGACTGAAGCTGTTTAACAAAAGCGGTTTCAATGCTGTTTTTGGTACGGCTGAATTCGTCTTCTGTGATGCCTTCTTTGACAATTTCTTGGAGTACAGTCAGGATTTCAGCCTCAAGTACTTCAAGAGAAACACCCGGTAACGGCATGGCATCAATTAAAAATAAGGAAGCTCGTCCGGATAATTGGCCGCATGAAACATTGGAAGCGACTTGTTTTTCATAGACCAAACGATTGATGAGCCGAGAGTTTTGACCTTTACACAAAATGTTAGACAAAATATCGAGTTCAGCATCGCCTTTTGCCATGACAGCAGGCGAATGCCAAAGCATCGTCAAGCGCGGTACTTGTACATTATCTTCAATCGTCAGACGTGATTTCACGGGCATGGTAATTTGAGGTACGTCAACAACTGGCGGTTTAGGACGTGCCTGAATGGCGCCGAAATACTTTTCAATCAAAGCTCGCGCGTGAACAGAATCGAAATCGCCGCCGACAACCAGTGTGGCATTGGCAGGAACATAATAGGTCTGGAAAAAGTCAATGACATTGTCGACAGTAGCTGCCTGAATATCTTCGACTGAACCGATGACCGGATGACCATACGGATGGTTTTCGGGATACATCATTGTCGGCATTTCGAGCCACATTTTGCCATAGGGCTGATTTTCATACGATTGTCGACGTTCGTTCAATACAACTTCACGCTGTTTATCGAGTTTATCTTGAGTCATAGCATCTGCAAGATGTGCAAAGCGATCGGCTTCAATAAATAAAACAGTCTCAAGCATATTTTCAGGTGCAACCGTATAATAATTCGTCACATCCTCGCGAGTAGAAGCATTGTTTGAACCACCGCCGCTTTCAAGCAGAATATCGATATTAGGGACTGTTTCAGTCCCCATAAACATCAAGTGTTCAAACAGGTGCGCAAACCCAGTGCGTCCCACGCGTTCGTCTTTCGCACCAACATCAAACCAAAGATTGACGGCAATAATCGGCAAACTGTTATCGCGCAGTAAAAACACGCGAAGACCGTTTTCGAGTCGAAATTCCTCAAATGGCATCGAAACTGTTTCTTGAACTTTGGGCGCCATATTAACCTCCTGAGCTGACGCATTCTGCATACCGAACGCAAGACTAAGCGCCGCCATACAGCTAAAGATAAGGGCTTTTTTCATCATAGACCTTTTGTTATTTGATATTTTTTTAGTGGAGCTCTGCCCCACGGTGTACGCAATGTTCTTTTGGGGCTAAGCACCAAATTACACCATGGGGCTGAGCCTCTTGTAACCCGCAATGGATTTGACGTTTTTGTGAGTTAGCCGGGTACTTTTGTGAGTTAGCCGGGTACTGATAACTATCTTTTTGGGAAAACTGGGGACCCACTCCACATTTTTCATCCGTCATGGTGGGCGACCGCGAAGCGGCATAGGGTGAGATGAATGCACCTCTGACGAAGAAATTGCGCCAAATGACGAGCAAAAAATTAGTTTTCGGGACGACTGATCGTTTCAAGCCGTTTCAATGCTTCATCAATTTCAATCCCCGTATGCGCCAATTTGTTTTGACATCGTTCAATCAGCATCGTGGCTTCTTTGACCAGACCGAGCATATCGTCGATATCACAGTCCCTGCCGTTTAATACGGCAATAATGTCTTGAATGCGCTGAATATCGTTTTTGTATTTAATCTGTTCGTTATTTTCCATGGGATTTTTCCTTATCTTCCGTGTGTTCATGTGAAATGCTGTCAATGGTTACCGCCATTTGTCCATCAAACAACCGCACAGTCAGGGGTTCCCCCACAGCAGCATCTGTCGTGCATTTTATCATTTTACCTTGTGCATTGCTCAAAGTCACAAAACCGCGACGATATAAATCCGTGGGATCGAGCAATTTTAAGGTTTCTGAATATCGATTTAATGTATCTTTTGCATTCTGTTTTTGCTTTTGAGCATAATCATAAATTCTTTGACCTGAAAGCTCCAGATTTTGCTTTTCTGTCATTAAATTGAATCGGACGGCATTTCGAATGGCCACGATTTGTTGTTCAAGTTCATTTTCCGCTCTGGCTTTTGTGCTTTCGACATGATGCACAAGTGCCATGCTTTGCTGCCTGAGTATGCTCTGCTCAATTTGGACGCGAGTTTGGGTGTGATGCCGTAAATCAGCCTGAAAACGATTCAATTCTTGCACAGAATCTGTTCGAATTTGTGTCACAGCTTTTCCAATTTGTTGAATCTGATGATTCAGCGACCGTTCTGCATCTGTTTTTATCTGTATGACATGACGAGAAAGGGTTGATGCAGCCAGCTGCAAGGCATGATTTGACTGTTGAAGATGCATTTGTGCCTGGCGTTTGACTTGATCGGCAGCTTTTCCGAGCTGATTTTCAAGTTCTTGCAGACTGTTAATGATCTTTAATGCGGCATCGGTAGGTGTGATATAGCATTCGGCGATTTCATCGAGTACAGATTTATCGCGCTCATGTCCAATGGCTATCAAAAATTTTAACGGGCATCGCGCAATATATTCCCCAATTCGCAGATTATTAAATCCCTCAAGATCGAGAGAACCGCCGCCGCCGCGAAGGATGATCCCAAGATCAAAGGCATCCCAACCTATCTTCTGGAGCTGCCCAAAAGCATTCATCACCATGGGTTCAACGTCTTTTCCCTGAACGCGCACGTGAAACAAAGTAATGCGAAATGGAAACTGAGATGTTTCAAGTTTATGCTTAAAATCTCCGTAACCGGCAGCGTCTTTAGAGGAAAAAACAGCAAGCCGAAGCGGTAAAATTGGCATGGGAAGACGCTTATTCTGCTCTGCAATTCCCATGGCTTTGAGCTTTTCAACAATCTGAAGTTTCTGTTTATAGATTTCACCTTCGGTAAACAGCGGATCTATTTCTTGAACATTTAATTGCGGCGTCCCGTATTTTGTCGAGTATTCGAGTCTTCCTCTGACTCGAATTTTTATGCCGGCAACGAGCTGGGGTAATTTATTTTCGAGAATGCGCTGTCGGATATCGCTCCAAACTTCCGACCAAATGACAATTTTGAGCTGATTGTCAGCCTCGCGTTTTCCCGATTTGGGATTTGTTGAAGTACTTTCCGCCAAAGTGCCAAAAAACCACTTGGTTAAACTCAAACTTGAGGGGTCAAAAAGTTCGCCTTGTACCCAAATGTCTTGCGGAAACGCATTCTGCAGCGTGCCTTTAATGAGCATGCCGAGTTCTTTGACGCTATATGTATGCACGGCTGTCTGTGCCGGCGCAGACAGCCGATAAGCTGCTGAAAATGTCTCAGGGCTCTGTTTTTTGGGGGATGTCGTTCGTTGAGTGCTGATTTTTTCTTGGTATCCAAGTGCATCGAGATGGCCGCGAACAGACGCAATCCCCTTCTCATTCAATTTCCAAAAAAGACGTCCATTTCCCTGCGATGGAATTTGAATGCGTTCAGCCCCCTGCTCTGCCATCATTGCCGCCAGTCCACGATCATCACTGCAAGTCACAAGCCATGCTTGATATTGCGCGACATATCCATAAAACCGTGCAGGACACGCGGCTGACTGTTCACTGGCACTCATGACGACTCCTTAAAACTGGCTTGCAAAGGTTTTATGGCTTTGTGGAACTCGGCGATTAACTCAACTCAAGCATGCGTTCGATAGGTTTGACAGCTTTTGTCATGATGTCGGCATCTAAAACAATTTCATGCCCACCGCCTTTGAGGGCATCGCGAACCTGTTGAAGTGTAATGCATTTCATATCGGCACAGGAAATCACGGGTTTGAGCGGTATAAATCGACGATCGGGAAAACATACCTGCAAACGATGCATCATGCCGATTTCTGTACC
>JAGBXG010000478.1 GCA_017629415.1 Pseudomonadota bacterium
CATTACCTTGCAGGCCCACGAAATCGATCATGATTGCAGGATTCCAAAGGAGCTCAGCTCCTTTGGTGGGGTCCGGGGCCAAGCCCCGGCGGGGGGGCCCGGCGTACGCAAAGTCACAAAAGACTTACGAAGTGGTATGTCGCGGGGACGAAAAATGGGGGAGCGGGTCCCCATTTTTCCAAAAAACGAGTGTTATCAGTACCCGGCTCATTCACAAAAACGTCAAATCCATTGCTGGTTACAAGGGGCTCAGCCCCTTGGCGGGGTTTGGGGCGGAGCCCCAAGAAAAAACAACACAAGAAAAAAACAAAAAAATTTTAACCTGGTCCGTAGCTGACAAAACCGGCGGGTTTAGGCGGCATATTGTCTGTTTTTTCTTTTTTGACTTTGTGTTCTTTCATGCCAACTTGGGTCATGCCCTTGGCGCTGAAAATGAAGAGTTTGTTCTTGCGAGCCACCAGATCTTTGGCCAAATCCGTCGTCGAATTGTTGAGGTGCCATGGGCTGTCTTCGGTGGGGGGTGTTTTAGAAATTTGTTCCCAGGGACAAAGAACAAAGATTTCTTCCAAAAATGCACGGAAATCGTTAATAAAGTTGACGCTCTCAGACTTGATGAATTCGATGGGTTCGAGTTTGACACTGCGAGCTTCTTCGACGAGTTCGGTAGCTTCGGATAGTGGAGTTGTATCTAAATCGAACGGGAGTGCACGTTCTAAGTCATAGTAGCGTTCGATTTTGGGGATATTGCGTAAAATAAATTGTGGTGTGCATTCACAGACTTGGTCATCAATTTCATCTGGACGTTCATGTCGCTGAGGTTTGGCGATAGAATCAAGCTCAAGTTTGTGCAAATCTGCAATTTTCTTGGCAAAAATTCGGTGATCTCTGCTTAATGGTGTTTCAATATGCACAGATTTGGGACATTGACGTGGTACAAGTGCCATATCGGCATCGACAAAGGCACTGCGCCAAAATCCAGCCTCTGGTCTGTGATGTTTTGGGAAAACTTCCGGTCCTAGATCACAGCAGACAATGGAGAGATCGAGTTCAAGTTTGCGTGTCGTGTCGTCCATGATGTCCCTTTTTTAGATTTATTTTAGGGCTTTTGACCACACCCCCCACTAAAGTGGCCAGCCCTATTTGGAGGCTACCAGCTCCCTTTGAGAACTCAAAATACTTTTAACAAAAAAAAGCCGGATTCCCTAAAGAAATCCGGCTGATTTTGGTACAGAAGCGACTTATTTTTTGTCGTCGGAACCCACTGTAAGGCTGGTGTGGATTTCTTCTTCCTGCTGATAATATTCGCTTGTGTAGGTACGATTTTTAATAATGCCGAGAGCTTCTTCGATTTCACGAGTCAATTCTGTGCAGCTTTTTCCTTTCGCGCCTTTCACTTCGATGCCAACGGAACCATCGGGATTAATGGTGAATTCGATTTCCTGTTTTGTTGCCATAGTTACACCGTTATCTTACGACCATTTACGGACGGTTAATGTGATGACGTTATCATTCTTGGTTTCTTCCATATCGAGGGTATAGCCTTTCTTTTTCACCTCTTTGAGAACCTTGTGATATGCGTAACGCTGTTGAACCTGATTGACAAACTGCTGTTCGGTCACGCCGCGAGTCGCTTCGACGCCCCACCAGTCAGCAAGCAGCTCGCAGCCGGTTTCAGTCACACGGAGACCAACATCGTATTTGCCGCTGACTTTAATAGAAATGTCAGCTTTTTCGAGTTGTTGATTATAACCACGAACATTCACGCCTTCTTCGGAGTGCGTATATTCGTAGCCGAGATCATCGAGAGCCTCAAGAATGCACTCAAGGTCGTTCATTGCTGTTTCTACGGTTGAGAAATGGCTCATTTTAACCTTCCTTAAATATTTTTAATTGATGGGGCGCCGCTCCACACCCCGCCAAGGGGCGAACCCCTTGGAACCCACAATAAACTTGAAAAGAAATTACATTTCGAGATGTCTGATATTCTGATCTTCACCGCCGATCGATTCATCATCGAGACTGGCGCGGCGTGCACGGCTCTTGGCCCAGTCGCGCATATAGTCAATGCGTTCTTTCATCTGATAGGAAAGCGGAATGATTTCGTTGCAGCTGCGAACAACGCTGTCGGTATCGATATCTTTCTTGGCTTCGAAGGCATCGAACAATGCCGAAACGATGGCCTGTTCGATTTCGGAACCGGAGAAACCTTGGGTTGCGGCGACGATGCGCGGAATATCGAAGTCGGCGACTTTACGGTTTTTCTTGATGATATGGATTTCGATGATCGTGCGGCGTTCGGTCGGGCTGGGAAGGTCAACGAAGAAGATTTCGTCGAAACGGCCTTTACGGAGAAGTTCCGGCGGAAGCATCGAAACGTCGTTGGCCGTAGCCATAACGAATACCGGGCTGGTTTTTTCCTGGAGCCATGTAATAAACGAACCGAAAACACGAGCGGAGGTACCGCCGTCGGTCGAACCGGAGCTCTTGGTGCCGGAGAAACCTTTTTCCAACTCGTCCATCCAAAGAATACATGGGGCAACGGCTTCTGCGGTCTGAATGGCTTTGCGCATATTTTCTTCGGACGAACCGACGAGGCTGCTGAACACCTTGCCGACGTCGAGGCGGAGAAGCGGCATCTTCCAAAGTGCGCCAACGGCCTTGGCGGTCAACGATTTACCGCAGCCCGGAATACCGATGAGCAAAATGCCTTTGGGCAAAGGAAGACCGAATTCACGAGCCTTGGAGCTGAACGCCAGGTTACGGGTTTTGAGCCAGGCTTTGAGAATTTCAAGACCACCGATGTCGCGAAGCTTGAGATCCGATTGATAGAACTCAAGAAGACCGCTCTTGCGGATAAGATTTTTCTTTTCTTCGATGATCGTATCAATGTCGAAATCGCGGCAAACAACAAGGCTCTTCGAAAATACGTTCGAGGCTTCGGAAGCCGTCAAGCCGAGCGCAGCTTCTACAACGCGTTCACGGAAATACGGATCGTTACGGACTTGCTGACAAAGTTCATCGGGTACGCTCTTGAGCACCTGAAGCACGAGTTCGTTGATGACCGTACGGTTCGGCAGATCGAAATCAATGACGCTGACTTCTTTTTCAAGCTCGGTCGGCAGTTTGAACGTCGGGCTCAGAAGCAGCACGTGTTTTTTAAAGCGGCTCGTCTTAAACTCGCGACTGAGATCGCGCAGACGACGCGTAACGTTCGGATCCGAAAGATACGGATGAAAATCGCGGAGCACAAAAAGTGCATCGTTTTCATAACGGAAAATGTGCTCCATCGCGCGCTGCGGATCGCGAATATCATTGAACGTATCGCCATCACCGCCCTGGAAACCTTCGGTGCAGGACCAGGTCACAAAACGACGGTTGCGGCGTTCGCAAATCGAGCGGAGACTCTTTTCAACGCGCTCTTCTTCCGTGCTTGTCACGTACAAAAGTGGGTATCTTGCACGAATTAAATACTCAATTTCCTCTTCTGAAGAAACGTTCGCTCGAATTCCTTCCATGTTTTATCCTGCTCCCGGTATGGGTTGATGAAATGAGACAAGCCGAAATTCATTTCGTGCTATGCCCCTTTAAACTTAATGTTTAGCGTGCATTGCTGCCGCTATTTGGCATTCATTTCAAAAATAATCTTGCTTATCGAACAAAACATAACAGCTGCCATTTGACAAACAATCATGTCGGACAAACCATGACAGCCATCATCTGACAAACAGCCGCTTGATGCTACATCTGCAAAGCGCCGCGTAAGTCTCTCAGCTTATCTTTGACGGCAGCCAATGAATTCTGGCTCGCATCCAGCGAATTGCCGATGTCTTCAAATAATGCCTTCGGATCAAATTCACGAAGAACATTTTCCAAACGTGCGCGCACCTGACCCTGAAGCATATTCGGATCAATACGAACATAAGCCACAAAAACCTGCTGTAAATCGCCAATACTGCTGTCAAGCATGTTCAAATCCTCACGCCACTGACTGACAACATCGTTGATTTCTTGATACAGCCCGCGCAAACGTTCCAGCATACCTTGATCCATGCCGCCAGAAGAACTTGCAGATGATTTGGCCGCAGCCAGCGCCGATTCCAAGGACTCTCTTTCTTCTTCAAGTGCAGAAATCTGCCCCAGCATTTCGGAAATCTTAGCTTCAGCATCTGCATGACTCGACAACTGAGACTCAAGTTCGGCAATACGACTATTGGCATGGCGCAAATCTTCTGCCTGCTGATTGCCGTCAGCCGCCGCTTCTTCTGCTGCTCTGAGCTGCTTTTGTAAAAGCTCAACTTCACTATTCTTCCGGTTCAAATTATCCCGTACCTGCGAAAGCTCCTGCATCAGCTGCGCACTTTCACCGCCACCCTGCGCACGCAATGTATCCTGCAATTGACGAATCTCTCGCGCGCGATCATTCAGATTGCCCTTCAGCTCGCTGAACATCACCTCGTGCTGCTCAACAACCTTTTTCATGTCACGATTGCGACGCTGGCTCTCTTCCAATGCTTCATTCAGCGTATCGACATTCTCTTTCAGACGCTCACAATTCTCGCGCTCTTCTTTGCAAGAAAACTGCGCTAAATCCAGCTCGCGCTGCAAATCCTGCAAAAGACGATTTTTCTGCTGAAGCTGAACTTTTAAATCATTGATGGCTGTCTCGGCATTCGATGTCGCCATGCCTTTCGATTCCAGCGTTTCTTTGAGCGTCGAAAGCTCCATGCGAAGCGCTTCCGCATCATCTTGAGCTGTCACCAAATCACGGCGACATTCCTGATATTGCTCTTTCTGATGATCCAGTTGCTCCTTAAGCTTGTCGATCATATCCTTGAGACCTGTCACAACAGTCTCATGATATTCATTGCGCCGCTCATAATCCGTCAAAATCTGATCGCGTTCATCCAGCTTATCCTGAAGCTCTTTCACAATATCATCTTTGGAAACCGCACCCGAACGCGCTTCATCCAGCTCGCGACGCAACGTTGCCAACTCATCCTGAAGACGCAAAACTTCATCGCCTGCAGGCATCACACCGCTCGTCATCGCCGGTGCCTGAACCTGAGCATGCGGCGAAGCATAGACCACACCGCGTCCCGTCGGGGCACTCGCAAGCTTGTTGCGCGGATTTTCCGAAACCACTGGACCTTGCTGCGGCATCGCTTGCGATGGCTGACCCGGCATCGCTTGCGATGGCTGATTCGGCATCGCCTGTGGCGGCTGACCCGGCATCTGCTGAGGCATCGACGGCTGCTGAGATGCATGAATCGGCGAACGCGGAGGATTCCCTCGCCCCTCTTGATAACCAGGACGAGCCGGCGGCTGCTGACCACCCTGATAATTCCCACGCGGATTATTGTAACCCATCTGAGGCTGATAAACAGGATTCTCACCCGAGGCCTGCGGCGGCATCTGGCCAGCCGACGGCATCTGAACTGCCTGCTCGCCCATACGAGGCACCTGCTCGCCTGCATCCGCAACCACGCGAATCGGAAAATTACCGCATACCAACTCGCTGCCGACATAAAGCTCCAAGACTTCACCCGGCTGAAGACGCATACCGTCCACTTTCGTACCGTTCGTCGGACGACCGTTCGGCGGATCCTGTACTAAAAGCTTCCCGTCACGCCACATAATCATCGCATGAACTCGCGA
>JAGBXG010000479.1 GCA_017629415.1 Pseudomonadota bacterium
ACAGCAGTCATCATAAGATTAATGATCATAGCTAATGTTGCGATATCGGCAGGATGTATATTCAATTTATGATATCCCAAGATATCTTTTATTTCATAAGTACTATCCATGAGTTGTGCGGCTTCTGTTAAATGTTCTGAAGCACTTTTTAAAACGGGAAGATATAAATGTAATTTTTGAAAAGCTTCTTGGAATGTCAGCTCAGGATCAATTTGTGTATAAAACGGTGTTTTATCATTTGAATGACTATTATCTTCATCTTTTATATCTTCCTGTCCAGTCGTATCGAACAGCTCACTAAATGCAAAACATTTTTCGTTAGGCAATTCTGCATCTTGGGATATATTGCTATCGTTATTATTTTCATGGTTTAATGTGTCACACATAGATTGGAGAGAAATTTGATATCCAAGCTTTGAAGCAAGCGTTAGTATTTCTGGGATTTCAGTTAATGAAAAAATTTCTGAAACGGCAAGCGCTAGTAAGATTTCTTCATGATTTGAGTATAACTCATTGGCAGTTGAAAAATGCATCGCAGCTGTACTAAACTGACATGCTTTTAAAGCTTCTGTGCCATTTTCTGCTTCCTGTTTGGCACTGAGCATGTCACATCCATGGGTAAAAAAAATGGCAGCTATGACACATGTGAACCATGATGTTTTTTTAAACCACGATATCGACTTAAAGTTTGATGTTTGAAGCTTATATATCATAATGTTTGAAGTTTGTAATATGTTGATATTGGGTAATGATAATTTAATGATATAAAAGTGATATCTTAAGCATTCACCAATATAGACGTTATCATAAATTAATTATAGTGTGTAGTTGTATTTTATAGTTATCAAAGTATTTACGCCATACGCGCCAATATGAGACGCCGCTATCGCATGCGCGATACGCGGCGTTTTTCGTTTTTGGTGGGGCGCTGCCCCACACCACGCCAAAGAGGCTGATCCCCTTTGGAATCCCACCATATGGAGCGTTTGGATGTTTGATATAAAAACATGAATTTTTGTGTTATGATGAATAAGTTGAAGTTTTAGGCAATTCATTGCCATATAAGGAGTCCACATGAGATCACACAGCCAAACCTTGGAAGCCATTCACGCCTTTGTCGAACGTTGGAAAGATCGCGGCTACGAAAAAGGCGAAAGCCAGCTGTTTTGGACAGAACTTTTGCATGAAGTGCTCGAAATTGAACGCCCGGGAGATGTGATCTCGTTCGAAAATCAAGTCAAATTGGCCAGTACCAGCTTTATCGATGCCTATATTGCGCCCACCAAAGTGCTTATCGAACAAAAAAGCATGGATATTGACCTGAATAAAGCCATCAAACAAAGTGACGGCACCTTGTTAACGCCGTTTCAGCAGGCTAAACGTTATGCCGCCGAACTCCCCGTGTCCAAGCATCCGCGTTGGGTTGTCACCTGCAATTTCAAAAAATTTCATGTCTATGACATGGAAAATCCACACGGCGAACCCGAAGAAATATTATTAGAAAATCTGGAAAAAGATTATTACCGCTTGCGCTTCCTCGTCGAAGATGGCAAAGCACACCTTCAGCGCGAGCTCGAAGTTTCCATCAAAGCCGGCGACCATGTCGGAAAATTATATGATGCTTTTTATGCCCAATATGGCAATCAGGTAACTGCTCAGGATTTGCATGCCTTGAATGTCTTATGTGTGCGCCTCGTGTTCTGTCTCTACGCCGAAGATGCCGGTATCTTTAGCAAAGATCAGTTTTATTATTATATGGCGCAATATAAACCCGATCAGATGCGCGATGCCCTCAAGGCTTTATTTACGACATTAGATACCCCCATCGAAAAAAGAGATCGCTTCTTACACCCCGCGCTGAAAGCTTTTCCCTACGTCAACGGCTCGCTGTTTTGTCAGCAGCCCCACGAAGATATCCCCCCTTTTGACGCAGACATGGCCGAACTCCTGCTCATGAAAGCTTCTTTGGGATTCGATTGGAGCGAAATATCCCCCACCATTTTCGGTGCCGTCTTTGAAAGTACCTTAAACCCCGAAACACGCCGCGCCGGCGGCATGCATTACACCAGCATCGAAAACATCCATAAAGTCATCGATCCCCTGTTTTTCAACGACCTCAAAGCCGAATTTGAACAAATTAAAGCCGAAAAACAACATAACAAACGCAATCAAAAGTTAGAAGCCTTTCAAGACAAACTCGCCGGGCTCAAATTCCTCGATCCAGCCTGCGGCTCGGGCAATTTTTTGACCGAAACCTATATTTCCCTGCGCCGCCTCGAAAACGAAGCCATCTCTTTACGCCTCAAAGGTCAAAAACTCCTCGGTTTGGAGCAGTTCAACCCCATTAAAGTCAATATCCATCAGTTTTACGGCATCGAAATCAACGATTTTGCCGTCACCGTGGCCATGACCGCCCTCTGGATCGCCGAAAGTCAGATGATGCACGAAACCGAACGCATCATTAAGTTTGATTTGGACTATTTACCCCTCAAGAGTTTTACAAACATTCATTGTGGCAATGCACTGCGGATGGACTGGGGAACGCTTCTTGGTGGTTTAGGCCCCTTCCCCGCAGGGGCAGGTGGTTTAGGCCCCTTCCCCGCAGGGGCAGGGGGAGTTAGAGAAGGCAGCTATGTAACTTCCGACCCGAAAATGTGGAATACTCTGAAAGAAAGAGCTCGAGAACATCGAAATAACCCCACAGAAGCTGAAGAAATACTATGGCAAGCCATTCGTAGTCATCAACTTGGATATAAATTTAGGCGTCAGCAAGCCATTCATGTGTATATTGCGGATTTTGTGTGTCTAGATTTAAAACTCA
>JAGBXG010000480.1 GCA_017629415.1 Pseudomonadota bacterium
GGTCCATTTGCGGGTTCAACGGGGCTCAGCCCCTTGGCGGGGGAGGCTGAGCCCCAAAAGAGTTTTTCTACTCTAATAATTCGGCATGATTTCGACTTTTTGTGGCAGGGTATTTGGGATTTCGAAGAAGGCGTTGGGATCATGCTGATCGATGCGGTGGAAGATCAGCAGGCGTGCCATGCCTTTTTTGACGTAATTTCGAGCTTCATTGTAGGGGATGAGTTCGACGAAGGCGTCGTGTTCGATTTTATCGCCCCAGGCGGTGAGCCATCGTGCGACTTGGTGCGGTCCGCCGTTATACCCGGCCATGGAGAGTGTTGCATAACCTTGGAATTTGTGCAGGATTTGGGCGAAATACCAAGTTCCCATGGTAATGGAGGCTTCGGGGCGAATGAGGTCATAGGGGCCGAAGTCGGTATCTTGCAGGGCATCGGCGATTTTGTAGCCGGTCATGGGGATGATTTGAAGCAATCCGTAGGCATCGGCGTGGGAAATGGAGTCGGGATTGAATGCCGACTCGATGTTCATGACAGCCCAAATGATATCTGGGGTGATTTGGTTGTCATGTGCGGCTTTGATAACATCTTCGGCGTAAGCGTGGGGATAGAGGGTGGCGCATTGATCGAGATTTTGGGGGGAGCCGCAGGTCTTTTTGGGGGCGGGAGTGTATCTGCGAGCCAGATAATAGTCGTGGAACCCGATGAGGGTATTTTTGATAAAGGTGCGCAATGAAGCGCCGGCATCGTAGATGGCCCCTTGACGTTCGGCCATTTCTTCGCGCGCTGTTTTATGGGCTTTGGGGGGAAGTTCAAATCGATAGAGGGTGAGTTCGTTGCCCCAGAACCCGGTGTCTTTTTTGCGGTTGTCGACGATATGGCCATCGAAGCTTAAGCTTGTGGACCACAAATTTTTAGCGACGGGCCGACGGGCTAAACGGGTAATGCCCATGGCTTCGATGGCGATGGGGCGGAAGGCGGCATTGCGTTCACGGTAGAGCTCGGCATCATGAAAAAAAGCCACGCGTTCGAGTTCTGGGAAAAGGTGGCGATATTTTTCGACATTTTGGGCAAAATCTTCGAGGAGTGCTTTTTCATCGAAGGTAAATTCCTGATTCCAGGGACGCGGCGGCAGGGGATCTTGTTCAAAGGCGCCGAATGTTTGAATGACCGGTGTCGCGGGAGCGGCTGCATTACCGCGTTCCAATTCTGCAAGCCTTGTGTGTGCCAAAATGGCGTAATAGTCGTCGTTATCGTCTTGAATGATGGCTTTAAACTGGGATTTGGCGCGTTCGAGGGTGGCTGCAGGTAAAACAAAGGTTTTATTTTTCTTGGATTTGGAACGTTTTTTCTTCTGGGTCTTTGTTTTGCTGTTCTGCGCAACAGTTTCCGTTGTATTGCTGTTGTTTTGGGACGTTGCTGCGTTTTCGGCGGCTTTGACTTCGGCCTGTGCCACTTTGAGGGTGGCTTGGGCGTAGAAATAAGAGATACGCCGTTTGTATGTGCCTGAGAGGCCTTCGAGCGCGCGAGCAAATTTTTCCCGAGCGGCAGCATAATCTTTGCTCAGGTAGGCAATAAATCCGAAGTTTGCCAAGTCTTGAGCCCCCGAGGCGCCGGCATAAACTTCTTTGGCATTTTCATAAGAGATATCGAGTGCGCCGCAGAACTGTGCAAACTCCATGGTGGCTTGTTTTCGTGCCTTGCGTCCGAGTTTTTCGGCATTTCTGGCGTGATATTCAAGGGCTTTTGTGCAGTCTCCCATATAGCCGTAAGCGCGGTACAGATAGGCGATGACGCCGCGCGGCTTGAGATTGTCTTTTTCCTGTCCGTCCAGTTTTTCGAGAATTTTTTCAAAACGGCGTGCGGCTTCGTCATGGTGGCTGCGTTCGTAGGCAATACGAGCGTGTTGCACCATGAGCTGATAGCTTTCTGGGTATTTGGCCATGGCGGCGACGGCGGCAATTTCGGCTTCGTCCCAGAATCGTGCTTTTCGGAGTTTATCGACTTTAGAAAATTCTTCTTTGAAGGTGCGTTCGCGATCGGCAATGCCTTTTTCATGGAGCCATTTTTGGGCTTCGGCGGAGACAGGCGACCAGGTTTCATAGAAAGCCAGGTCTTGGAGGGTTTGAATGGCTTCGTCGGTTTTGCCGGCATTATACTGGCGTTTGGCGAACTCTAGCTTGAACGACAGCAGGCCCGGGTAATCCGGGTATGTGCGGATGAAAAAATCAAGTTCCGTCGTAACATCGAGCCCGAGCCGCATGGCTGTTTTGAGTTTTTCCGCGCGCGCAAGATGATAGTAGGGGGATTTGCGCATGCCGATGACTTTATCAAAGGCGGCAATGGCGTGTTCGTAGGCGTCATGGGCTTCGATGCCGGCAAGACTTTCGGCGTGTTTGAGCCACATTTGGCCTTTGTAATATTCAAAGATGTCTTCAAAGGCTTTGGAAGTGTCTTTTTTTTGCAGGTGTTCGATCATCTGCAAAGCCGGGGGTATCTGGTCTTTGTCGGCTTCGGCCATGCGCAAAGCGAGCAGCAGCCATGCGCCATCTGTCCGCTTGCTGATGGCTTTAAACCATGCTTCGTATAGTGATGAAGCGTGGTCAAGGCAGTCATCGAACGGCGGTTTGATGCCGTCATGGGCTTTGATATCTGTCAGTTTGCGGAGTGCCTGAGTATGAGCCGTTAAAATATCGCCTGCGGGCAGTTCCGGGCGCACATCGGTGTGCTGTTCTTCATTTTTTGAGGAATCGGCGGAAGTTTTGGGGGAATCGCATGAGGTTCCAGGCATACAGCCGGCGCAAATTGTCCCAAAAGCCAGCAAGCTGGCCCAGAGATTTCTTTTGATGCCCAATGGTATGCCGTATTTTGACATCTGAACTTCCTGCTTTGTCCCGTACTTTCTTAGACCATTTTTTGACCCGACGCTTTATTTCATACGGGGCCGCACGCAATGAACCAGCGGCTTTTGTATCTGGATTAAACGGAATGGGAAATTTTAGGGTTTTATCGCGTTCGGTTTGAACCGTCGGGGGACAAGACCTGACATTTGTGGGATTCCAAAGGGCGCTGGGACATGCAAACGATTCAATGTCGGGACGACAACTGTGACAATGAGGTCATGTTTCGTCCCTTTCAGGTTCTATCCAGCTGTACGATGCTTGTTGGATGAAACGTTAATAAGTATATCCGAGCACGAAATGGAGTTTTAAGTCATGTATGAAGCTGATTCCGGAACCGCATTCGACAAAATGCATGGCTGGCAAGTAGTTGATTTCAAATCCTAAGGTCAGATGATCAAAATGCCAGTTCAAACCGGCGGACAGGGGGATGGCCATTGTAAATTGAGAGGTCCCGAACCCCACGCCAAGTGCCAATTCCATATTTTCTTTCAATGGCACATAAAATATTCCTCTGGCATCTATCGTAAAATTATTGCCGAATCCCCTTTCATCGTTAAAGACCATATCATAGTTAAAATTGAAATAGATGCCGCCGTATTTCCAGCGATAGCCAAGTTTAACCCCCAGATCGAAGCCGAACAGATCATGAGATTGGAGGTCCATCGCTGAAGCACCCACATTAAACTGCATGTCAAATCCGCTTTCCCATATTTTTTCGAGCTGTAGATTGGGATGCAAGTCTTCTGAAGCTGTTTCAACAGATACCATTTCGACATGCGTGGGGAGAACTTCGGTGGCTTGTACTTCTGTGTTCGCAGATTCTGCAGGGTCTTGCGCCCATACAGTGCCTGTGAAGCTTAAAAAGCAAAAGAGACTGAAAAACAAAGCAAGAATGGAGTGTTGAGTTTTCATCATGAATACCTTTTAGTATAGAGTTGAACTGAAAGTTTAGTTTGAACTGAATGGGGCTTTTATCCTGCGGATAAATCGTGCCGTCATACTTGGGGTAATTGCATGATGAGTACCAGTTCGAAAAAAAATATTTTATTTTGTAACGTAATGATATTTAAGGAAAATTTGAATATTTCAGGTTCGATTTATGGCATGGTGTATATCAAATTGAGGCATGCTTTATCCAAATCAAGAAATCATTTTACCGTTTTAAGGTATTTGGGTACGCAAAGTCGCAAATCCCTGACGAAGCGGTAAGTTGTGGGGACGAAAAGGGTGGAGTGAGGTCTCATTTTTCCAAAAACGAGAATCGCCAGTATCCGTCTAGCCTTCCAAAAGCTTCATATTGTGGTGTGCAGGGGGGGAAGCTTTTGGGCGTGGATGGAGTCACAATAGAATTTGGGTTATGTGGGTAGGGGGCCAAGCCGATAGTGTAAATAATTTGGTACTAAAATGGTTTTCGCGAGTGTTTAAAGACGGCACTCGATAAGCCACTTCAGCATATTCTGGGTATTGTTCCATGAGGTCTTCGAGATTATCGCAAGAGAACTTCATGGACCTCTTTTTGAGTTTACGCAAGATCACCTCATGATTCCAATTCTTTGAGTGTTCTATTGCGATTACAGTAAACAATTTTAAACAAGACGCTTCGTTAGGGAACACGCCGATGCTTTTGGATCGTCTATTGAGTTCCCTATTTAAACGCTCTATGACGTTTGTTGATGCAATCTTACGCGGCGAGTATTCAGGGAAATCCACATAAGTCAGAGTGTCTTCTAAACCCTTCCTGAGTTGTGTCATCGATTTAGGATATTGTTTACCGTAATCCTTTTCGAGTTTATCGGCAATCTTGCGAGACTTCTCTTTGTTTGATGTGTACCAAATCTCTTTAAGACGCTGGCAAATAACCTTGCGGTCAACGTGTTTAATGTTCTTTGAAATTTTTCTGACCGCGTGAACCTTGCAACGTTGTCTTTTGGTGTTTGGATAAACCTCTCGCATTGCTGCAATTAAACCTGATGCGCCATCCGCAACAAGTAATTTGGGTTCATTTAGACCCCGTTGTTTGAGACTATTGAGTAATCTTAAATAACTCGCAGTAGTCTCTTCATGAATCACATCGACAGTGATAAGTTCCCTCTCGTGCTTTTCGTTCATGCCTACCACAACCGCCACAGCAGTGAGGGTTTTCTTGCTGTGAACTTTAATATCTGTCCAGATGGCATCAATGTAAATTACGGGATATTTCTTATCAGCTAATGAGCTACTTTGATAGGTCTTAACAAGGTCATTTAAATGCGCTGTGATGTTGCTTACTTGCCCTTTGGAAATACCTTCCACACCCATCGCACGGACTAATGAATCCATCTTAGAGGTCGAGACGCCAGCAATATACGCGGTTGTTATCGTGTCTAGAAGGGTTGGTTCGTACCTTGAATAACGACTCATGAAGGACGGTGTAAAAGTCCCTTTACGTAATCTTGGAACGTTTATTTTAATGGTACCACAGGTCGTATCAAAACGTCTCTCACGGTGCCCTAAGCGATAACCTTTGCGATCGTTTGAGCGTTCATAAGGTTTTACACCGATTTGTGCTTCAAATTCTGCTTCAGCGATTAAATTTAAGGTCTCTGTGAGCAAACTTTTGATCGGTGTTGAAGTCCTCATTGAGTCCTTGA
>JAGBXG010000481.1 GCA_017629415.1 Pseudomonadota bacterium
GCAACGCCCCGTCTGTTTTCCCCCGTTCCGGTTTCGGAACGATGCTTTTCACGTTCGTCATTTTGGGCTTTTCTGCCACTTCATTACACATAAGGATTGACTATGATAGAATGGATGGATCTTCTGAATGTCTCGATTTACAGCATCATCGGCATTATTTTAATGCAAGTTGCCGTCTGGGGTGTTGATCTCGTGATTCCTTGTTCATTTCCCGAAGAAATTAAAAAAGGGAATAACGCTGTCGGGTTTTTGATGGCAGGCGTTTATATCGGTATCGGTCTTATCATGCGCTCTGTCATTGCATCACCCGCAGCTGAAGCCGCTGATACCGGACTGGTCGTTGGTCTTGTGGGCACATTGGTCTATTTCTTTATCGGTGTCATTTTCTGTATTTTGGGTTATTTGGCCATGAATTTGATTCACCGCAAATATAATTTGAATAAAGAAATTGGCGATGGCAATCAGGCCGCAGGGATCATGGTCGCAGGTCTTTTTATTGGTATTGCTGCGATTGTCAGTGGCGTGGTCGCCTAAGTTCCTATGGCGGATTCCAAACCGTTCTCATATCGAGGGTTGATGTTTACAACCCTCGTCATTTCAGGATGCTCCATCGTTTATGAGCTCCTTATCAGTGCGGTCAGCAGTTACATTTTGGGGGACAGCATCATGCAGTTCTCCATCACCATCGGTCTTTATATGTTTGCGATGGGAATCGGTTCATGGCTGACCAAATTTATTAAATCCAGACTCTTTAATTGGCTGGTATCTATCGAGATTCTCATCGGGATTTTAGGCGGAACTTCGGCACTTGTGCTGTTTATGTCCAACCTCTATTTGCCTGGTTATCATCCCGTCATGTATCTCGAAATTCTGCTGATAGGTCTTTTGGCTGGGCTTGAGATTCCGCTTCTGACACGTATTATTGAAGAACAAGCCGGCGATTTGCGGCTGACATTGTCCAATGTTTTCAGTTTTGATTATATTGGCGCACTGATTGGATCTATTGCATTTCCACTGCTGCTTCTGCCGCAGTTTGGGTATTTTAGTGCCGCATTCGTGGCTGGAACATTGAATTTGGCGATGGCCATATTCATAGCTTTCAAATATCGACAGTATATTGTTCGCCCCCAAATCTTTCAAATCATTGCCGTTGCCATTTGCAGTTTGATGGTTGTCGGTATTCTCAATGGCGAATCGCTGGCTAACAAAGTCGAGCAGGGACTGTATCGCGATAAAATTATACATATTGAACAAACGCCTTATCAAAAACTTGTGCTAACGCAGCATAAAAATGATATTCGCCTTTTTATCAATGGAAATATTCAATTTTCTTCCTTCGATGAATACCGATATCATGAAGCCCTTGTACATGTTCCGATGTCTGTGGCCTCTGAGCGCCGAAATGTTTTGATTCTGGGTGGCGGTGATGGCATGGCGCTTCGAGAAATACTCAAATATCCCGATGTCGAACACGTGGATATGGTCGATCTCGATAAAGGCGTTGTCGAACTCTGTAAAACGCATCCGCATATCGTTAAAATTAACGAAAATGCATTGATGAGCGATAAATTAACGGTTCATCATACCGATGCTTTTAAGTTTCTTGAAGAACGGATTGAGCAGTTTCATGCCCTGAAAACAGAATCTATTGAAAAAGCACAAAAACAATATCTGGCTTATGATGTTATTATTGTAGATTTGCCCGATCCGAATAATGAATCTTTAAATAAATTATATACGAATTTATTTTATCGGCTTTGTCGCAATAATCTGGCGGAAAATGGGGTAATGGTTGTTCAGTCTACGACACCTTATTATGCTTCGGATGCTTTCTGGTGCATTCATAAGACTGTCGCGAGCGAATTTCCGCATGTTTATGCTTATCATGCCCTTGTTCCCACATTCGGCGACTGGGGATTTCAATTGGCATTGAATACACCGCTCGATGTTCAAAAGATTGAATTGACTCAAAAAGGCCGTTTTTTAAGTCAGGAAATGATTCCCAAATTGTTTGTCTTTGCCGAAGATGAAAAATCCAAGCGCAAAGACCTCAAAGTGAACGCGCTGTCAGCCCCTGTTCTGCTCGATTATTATCTTGAGGCAGAACGGAATTATTATTGAGCCTTTGAGCGGTCAAGGGGGGATGCAAAGTTCTTTTGGGGCTCCGC